>NZ_VMMV01000072.1:0-34721 GCF_013277375.1 Streptococcus sp. 3613 | reverse complement strand
TTAGCATTGTGAAAGACAAGATTCTAGGATACTAGCATTAGCTTCCTAGCCAAGCAGACTAGTATGATAAGAAGAGATAAGAATGAATTTATACTCAATGAAAATCAAAGAGCAAACTAGGAAGCTAGCCGCAGGTTGCTCAAAACACAGTTTTGAGGTTGT
This sequence comes from Streptococcus sp. 3613, assembly GCF_013277375.1. NCBI lineage: Bacteria > Bacillati > Bacillota > Bacilli > Lactobacillales > Streptococcaceae > Streptococcus > Streptococcus sp. 3613. Next base: position 34,559 of record NZ_VMMV01000072.1, on the reverse strand, counting down.
AGATAAGACTGACGAAGTCAGTGACCATATCTACGGTCAGGCGACGCTGACGTGGTTTGAAGAGATTTTCGAAGAGTATTACTTTCTGAATTTCTCAGTCTTGTCCTAGATAGGGGACAAGGAGATTTAGTTTGAGTCTGCTTATAAATAAACGAAAAGAAAGATAAGAAATAATGAAAATTGGTCAACGAATTATGCGCTTTGGCATAAAAAAATTAAGTATCGGAGTTGTATCTGTTGCAGTCGGCTTCGCATTTCTAGCTCCAGCTGGAATTTCAGCCAATGAACTAAAGCAAGATGTAACATCTGAAGTGGCAACAAGAGTGCTAGATTCTAAGGAGGAATTGAGAGAGCCGGAAAATGTTGCTCCAAAACTAGAAACTCCTCTTACAGAGGAGTCAAGACTAGCTCCTCAAACGCTTCCGGAAGCAAGTGAAGTTCTTGAAAACAAAAGGGAAGAGTCAAAAGTAGAGATAACCGAGCCAGCTCAATACTTACCTATTCTTGCTCCTGTAGAAGAAACTAAAGAAGAAGCTGTGACAGAAAAACCAACAAATACTCGTTCTCTAACAGCAGAAGATTTGGTGAAGATTTCCAAAGGGGAATTGCATTTAGAAAATGATTTGATTGATGAATCTCTCTACGGTGAAAAAGTTCTTGATTTGGAAGGGGATGATGACCAAGATGGCATCAAAAACAAAGATGAACTTTATGTGTACAACAAAGATGGTAAGGATTATCTAGGATATAACAGTCATCCCTTGCTAGCAGACAGTGATGGGGATGGTTTGGCAGATGGAGAAGATGACAATAAGAAAGAATGGTATGTCACAGACCGTGATTCTCTTCTCTTTATGGAGTTAGCCTATCGAGACGATGATTATATTGAGAAAATTTTAGATCATAAGAATCCTTTCCCTAGTCTCTATCTTGACCGTCAAGAATACAAACTCATGCACAATGAATTGGCTTCTTTCTGGAAGATGAAAAAAGCCTATCATACAGATAGTGGCTTGGATGCTTTCTTATTTGAGACCAAGAGCGACCTTCCTTATCTCAAAGATGGAACGGTGCACATGTTGGCTATACGTGGAACAAGACGGAATGATGCAAAAGATTTAAGTGCAGATTTTGTTTTGTTAGGAGGAAATAAACCAGCGCAAGCGGATGATATCCGCAAGGTTGTTGGGGAATTAGCCAAGGATACAAGTATTACCAAGTTGTATATGACAGGCCATTCTCTTGGAGGCTACCTAGCTCAGATTGCAGCGGTTGAAGCTTACCAAAAATATCCTGATTTTTATAACCATGTATTGCGAAAAGTGACGACTTTCAGTGCGCCTAAAGTGATTACTTCCAGAGCGGTTTGGAATGCTGAGAATGATTTCTGGGATGTTGGTTTGGAAAGCCGTAAATTAGCTGTTAGTGGAAAAATTAAGCATTATGTGGTTGATAATGATAATGTTGTGACTCCCTTGATTCATAACGATCGTGATATTGTTACATTTACAGGTAATTCACGCTTTAAACACCGTTCTCGTGGCTATTTTGAAAGTCGAATGAATGATATTCCTAACTTTAATATTGGTAAACGAACTACCTTGGATAAACATGGTTATCGTGATCCAAAATTGGATAAAGTGCGATTCTTTAAGAAACAGGCTCTGCCCCAATCTTCTAGTCAACCAAGCGCGGAACCAATGGAAAATATTACCTTAGGGAAACAGGTTACTCAAAGTTCGACAGCTTTCGAAGGAGATGCTAGAAGAGCTGTGGATGGCAAAGTTGATGGTAACTATGGTCACAATTCTGTCACTCATACCAACTTCCAATCTAAGCCTTGGTGGCAAGTAGATTTGGCTAAAGAAGAAACCATTCGCCAAATCAATATTTACAACCGAACAGACACTGCCCAGGATAGATTGGCAAACTTTGATGTCATTCTGTTAGACAGTTCTGGTAAAGAAATTGAGAGAAAACGAATAACATCTCTTAAAGATGTGTCAGCACAAATTGCGATTAACCATAAAAAAGCGCGCTATGTTCGGATTGAGCTAGAAGGCTATAATGCCCTCAGTCTTGCAGAAGTCCAAGTATATCGTGCTGAGAATATCGCTTGGAAAAAACAAGCTAAGCAAAGTTCTACTGATTTTGGTGGAGATGCTAGTCGTGCCTTGGATGGCAATACCAATAGTAGTTATAGCCAGCAATCAATTACCCATACAAAATTTGAAAACCAGCCTTGGTGGGAAGTTGATTTAGGTCGTACAGAACAGGTAGGACTTGTTCGCCTTCATAACCGTGGGGATGGAGAGCTTTCTAAACGTCTGTCAGACTTTGATGTGATTTTATATGATGAAAAAGGGAAAGAAGTTGCTAGACAGTATGTTGCTAAACTTGACGGAACGAGCTTGGATGTTCAATTAAATGGGAAATTGGGACGCCGTGTTCGTGTGCAACTACGTAAGAACAATCAAGCCCTCAGTCTTGCAGAAGTAGAAGTTTTCCGCTTTATCGCTACGAATGGTGAGACGGCGACACAAGTTTCTAAGCCAGTTCAACCAATCAGTCAAACGCCTGTGAAAGACAAAACATTGACAATTCAACATAGTGGAGCTTATATTGCCCGCTACTCTATAACTTGGGAAGAAGTTACAGTAGACAAAGATGGAAACCAAGTTGTTCGTAGTCGTTCTTGGGAAGGAAACGGTCGCAACCAGACTGCAGGTTTTGTCCTCAACCTCCCAATCAAAGGAAACATGAGAAATCTGCGAATTAAGATTGAGAAAAAGACAGGTCTACTATGGAATAGATGGCAAACAATCTATGAAAACAGACCAATTTTAGCTCAACCCCACCGTAAAATTACCCATTGGGGAACAACATTAAATTCTAAGATTTCTGATGACGATGTCTTGTAAAAAATCCTACTATTCAAGAATGAGATGATTTAGTTTATAAGAAAGTACTACCTGAGCTTGAATAGAACTCAGGTAGCTATCTGTGAGAGAACAAAATTAAACAGAAAGGTATAGTGAGGTGTTCTAATTTGAACATGAGCGGAAAAACTTTTCTAAAAACTTAGAAAGGAAGGGGAGTTCGGGTTTGAATTGAATCCGATCTACTCTTCTCAATATTATCAAAATTAAGAAAGAAAGGAATTGAACCCATCATAAAAGCAGTGGGAAAAAGATAGTTGGTCTAGCGAGCATCGCTCACTGCGCCCCACTCCTATTTTCCCTTTGGCTTTTTAACGGGTTTGGTATCTTTCTCAATATAAAATATAAAAAAGAAAGGTAGAGCGCGTGTTTTGATTTGAACACGAGCGGAAAACTTTTCTAAAAACTCAGAAGAGAAGGGGAGTTCGGGTTTGAATTGAAGCCGTTCTAATCTTCTCAATATCATCAAAATTAAGAAAGGAATTGACCCCACCCTAAAAGCAGTGGGAAAAAGATAGTTGGTCTAGCGAGCATCGCTCACTGCGCCCAACTCCTATTTTCCCTTTGCTTTTTGACGGGTTTGGTATCTTTCTCAATATAAAATAAAGAAAGGTAGAGCGTGTGTTCTGATTTGAACACGAGCGGAAAACTTGGAAAATAGATAATCTGACTGAAAAATCAGGATTTCTCGTCAGATTCCTAATTTTCAGTCGTTTTCTTGTCGCTCTTTGTATCATAAATTATGTCTATCCATATTGCTGCTCAGCAGGGTGAAATTGCTGATAAAATTCTTCTTCCAGGGGATCCTCTTCGTGCGAAATTTATTGCGGAGAATTTCCTTGAAGATGCTGTTTGTTTTAACGAAGTGCGTAACATGTTTGGTTACACTGGTACTTACAAGGGTCACCGTGTATCTGTTATGGGAACTGGGATGGGAATGCCATCTATTTCGATTTATGCGCGTGAGTTAATTGTTGACTACGGAGTGAAAAAATTGATTCGTGTGGGAACTGCAGGATCTTTGAATGCAGATGTCCACGTACGTGAATTGGTTTTGGCGCAGGCAGCTGCAACCAACTCTAACATCATCCGCAATGACTGGCCACAGTACGATTTCCCACAAATCGCTAGCTTTGATTTGCTAGATAAGGCTTATCATATTGCCAAAAATCTCGGTATGACAACCCACGTTGGGAACGTTTTGTCATCTGATGTCTTTTATTCAAACTACTTTGAAAAGAACATCGAGCTTGGTAAATGGGGAGTCAAGGCTGTGGAAATGGAAGCAGCAGCACTTTACTATCTGGCAGCCCAACACCATGTTGACGCGCTAGCTATTATGACAATCTCTGATAGCTTGGTTAATCCAGATGAGGACACGACTGCAGAAGAACGTCAAAATACCTTCACCGATATGATGAAGGTTGGATTAGAAACCTTGATTGCTGAATAAAAGAGAACACAAAAGGAAGACTTTCTGGATGAAAATCTTCCTTTTTTAGTCATTCAGTCCATACTGTGACCTTAATGAAATGTTGCTCTACCGTCTATTTTTTAAGAGATTGCAAAAAACAATCAATCTCTGCTTGAGAATGGAGAATACGCATCTTTTCTGGGTAAGTATTGTTTAAATATTGGTATCTATCCTTAGCATTTTTTGTTCGACCATCCCAGAGAATCCAACGAATAAATTCCCAGTTGAATTGCTCGGGGCATCCCTTAGCCATGCTTTCTCTCACTTTTCCTCTGTATTTTAAATAGCGCTTAAAGGCTCTTAGCAAACAATTCCAAGCAGAGAAGTTTAAAAAGATGATTTGGTTAGCTTCCTGCATTCTTTCTTCGTAATAACACCAAGAATAATTACCATCGATGACCCAAGCTTCATGCTTGGTGAGAAAATTTTTCATCTCGGTTAACATCCAATCACGGTCACTGTCTTGCCAACCAGGTTGAAATTGGAGTGTGTCCATATGAAGTTTTGGGATGGAGTAGTAGAGAGATAACTTTTCAGCTAGCGTTGACTTACCAGCACCAGAATATCCGATAATTGCAATTTTCATTTTCTACCTTTTCCTATTTGGAGACAAAAAAACAGCCTCTATGGACTGTTTCTTATTTAGCAAGTTTAGCTGAAAGACGAGCTTTATCGCGGCTTGCTTTGTTTTTGTGAATCAAACCTTTAGTTTCTGCTTTATCGATAGCTGAGCTAGCAGCACGGAAAAGTTCTTCAGATGGGTTTGCTTCGAAAGCTTTGATAGCAGTACGCATAGCTGATTTTTGAGCTGAGTTCTTTTCGTTTTGTTTAACGTTCAATTCAGCGCGTTTGATAGCTGATTTAATGTTTGCCAATGTTCTTACCTCCATATTTACTAACTATACCATTATATCTGAAAACTTACGTTTTGACAAGGGAAAATTATTTTTTTAAGTAAATTTCATCGATTTCATGGTTCTTTGTTTTATGAAGAATCACTTCTGCACGATTTCTAGTTGGTTCAATATAATTTTGTAGATTTGTGAGATTGATACTGGTCCAGACCTGATGGGCAAAGGATTCCACTTCCCCAATCGGCATTTGTGTAAAACGATAATAGTAGCTATCAGGGTCGTTTTGGGCTAGGCTCAGGATTTTCAAGAAACGGTCTAGATACCAACTCTCGATGTCATCAACTGAAGCATCAACATAGATGGAAAAGTCAAAGAAGTCAGTAATATAGAGACGCTCGTTTTGTGGATTTTGAAAGACGTTAATCCCCTCGACAATCACAAAGTCAGCAGCTTTTACTCGTTGTTTTGCTTCAGGGACGATGTCATAGACTTCATGAGAGTAGACAGGAATATCCACATCTTGTCCATTTTTGATGCAGTCCAAGAAGTTGAGAAGAGCTTCCATATCATAGCTTTCAGGAAATCCCTTACGATTTAAAATCCCTTGTTCAATCAAGGTCTGGTTGGGATAGAGAAAGCCGTCAGTTGTTACCAACTCAACCCTAGCATCTGTAAGTGTACGGGACAGTAGGATTTGAAGTAGGCGACTGGTTGTGGATTTTCCAACGGCAACACTCCCAGAAACCCCAATGATAAAAGGCTGGGATTTGCTTTCACGTTGAAGGAAAATCCCTTTTGAAAAGGCCAAATCATCCTTGGTACGCTTGTAAATCTGGATGAGATGGGCTAGGGGGAGATAGACATCGGTAACATCCTGCAAGCTAATCTGGTCATTAAAACTCTTGATGGATTCTAATTCCTCTTCTGTCAAAGGAGGTGTCGTCTTTCGATGTAAAGATTGCCAAGTCTGGCGACTGATTTTTTCAAAATGTAAAAATTCGTTGGTCATTTGTTTTCCCCTAGATATTTTGTCTATCATACCATAAAAAGTTAAAAAAATAAAGCGGTTTCTTGAATGTGGTAAGTCAATAGTATATAATATAAGTAGATAGAGGATGAACAATTTATTGATGAAGTAGGAGCTGCTTTCTACTGACTTATCAGCTATAAAGGGGGGCTTTGGGGTTTATAACTTATAGGAGGTGTACTATGAAAATCTTGAAACGTTACCTATTGGAACTCTGTTTTATTTTAAGTTTTGCCTTACCTTTTATAAAAGGAGTCAATGCGGATAATGGTAGACGCTTTGTGGAAATCTATTACGGTTTTACTTTTTTGATGGAACATGCCATTGTAACAGCTGTCTTTATCTGTTCGCTTTTGATTGCTTTCTTCCTAAAAAAACGATGGGCGAAATGGCTTGCTGCTGGTAGTTATTGCTTTTTAGTTCTATGGATTGCGACAGAGGGTTATTTCTTCCGCATGTCACTAGAAGATTTGATACGACTTTGGACAAGTTTGGAAATCCTGACACAAACGTATCAATTGGGCTTTTATCTAAATATTTTGTTGGGAATTTTGTTGATAATTAAGTATCTGAAGGTTAAGCAATAGTAATAAAAATGCGCTTGATTATAGACAATAAATTTGTTGTTTTATCATGGCAATGATAGCTGTAGTCCTAGATGAAATACAAGTTGCTTATAAAAGTTGAAAGAGATTGAAGGGGAGCTATTGTAACGCACCTTCCTTCAATCTTTTTGTTTTATTTTGGATATGTAAACGATTTACAATTCGATCCAAAATATGATAGAATAGGGTTATGAATAAAATGTACTATGCAGAAAATCCTGACGCTGCTCACGACATTCATGAGTTGAGAGTAGAATTGTTGGGAGAAAAAATGACCTTTCTGACGGATGCAGGTGTTTTTAGCAAGAAGATGGTTGACTTCGGAAGTCAGCTTTTGCTCAAGTGTCTGGAGGTCAACCAAGGAGAAACTGTCCTTGATGTAGGCTGTGGTTACGGACCTTTGGGCTTGTCTTTAGCTAAGGCTTATGGCGTTCAGGCTACCATGGTCGATATCAATAATCGTGCCTTGGGTTTGGCGCGACAAAATGCTGAACGAAATAAAGTAGAAGCGACGATTTTCCAGTCCAACATCTATGAACAAGTTGAAGGGAAATTTGAACATGTCATTTCCAATCCCCCTATTCGTGCTGGAAAAAAAGTCGTTCATGAAATTATCGAGAAAAGTAAAGATTTCTTGGAAATTGGTGGAGATTTGACCATCGTCATCCAGAAAAAACAAGGGGCTCCAAGTGCCAAGTCTAAGATGGAAGATGTGTTTGGCAATTGTGAAATCCTTAAAAAAGATAAGGGATACTATATCCTTAGAAGTGTGAAAGAATGAGAGCAGTTGATTTAATCCAAAAAAAACGAGACGGTCAAGAACTGACTTCAAGTGAAATTGAATGGCTGATAGAAGGCTATGTATCAGGAACTGTTCCTGATTATCAGATGTCTGCCTTTGCTATGGCTGTTTATTTTAAAGGAATGACGACTCGAGAAATATCTGATTTGACCATGAAGATGGTCAAGACAGGGCAAGAGTTTGACCTGTCTGCCATTGATGGTGTGAAAGTTGACAAGCATTCTACTGGTGGTGTCGGCGATAAGGTAACCTTGATTTTAGCTCCTCTTGTTGCTAGCTTTGGTGTGCCTGTGGCAAAAATGAGTGGTCGTGGCCTTGGTCATACTGGTGGGACAATTGATAAATTGGAGTCCATTAAAGGCTATCAAGTCGAGCGCAGTCAAGAGGATTTTATTCGTCAGGTTCAGGATATTGGTGTATCTGTCATTGGGCAATCAGACCAGCTGGTTAAAGCAGATAAACTTCTCTACGCCCTCCGTGATGTGACCGCAACTGTCGACACGATTCCTTTGATTGCGAGTTCGGTGATGAGCAAGAAAATCGCGGCAGGAGCGGATGCTATTTTGCTAGACGTAACTGTCGGTGAGGGCGCCTTCATGAAGACGGTTGATGAGGCGCGTGAGTTGGCTCAAACCATGGTGGAACTTGGTAAGGCTGTTGGCCGGAAGACAGTAGCGGTGATTACGGATATGAGCCAGCCCTTGGGACGAGCGATTGGAAATCGTCTGGAAATCCTTGAAGCATTGGAGATTTTACAAGGTCAAGGACGTCAGGATATTACCCACTTTATCTGTGAATTGGCTCAAATTATGCTTGGTTTGGCAAATATAAATAAAACAGTTGAAGAAGTTCTACAACATCTTGAAAATGGCCAAGCGCTGGCTAAGTTTGAGGAGATGGTTCAAGCCCAAGGTGGGGACTTGGAAGACCTCTACCGTCCTGTCAATGTTGCCCATGTGGTGGAAATTCCTGCTCAGGAAACGGGTGTCATTTCAGCTCTTCCAGCTATGGAATTTGGGCTTTATGCTATGAGACTGGGGGCAGGCCGTGCAGTCAAGACTGATGATTTGGACTATGAAACAGGAATTGTTTTTGAAAAGAAAGTTGGAGATTCCGTTCAAAAGGGAGAAATTGTTGCAAAAGTATACACAAATGGAAAAATTTCTCCTCAGCTAGTTACAGATTTTCAAAAATATGTTAAAATAAATGATAGGGTGCAAAGTTTACGAGAAATCATAGAAATTATCTAATAAACCGCAGGAGAATCCGAATATGAAATTAAATAAATATATCGATCATACGCTTTTAAAACAAGATGCAACAGAAAATCAAATTGATTGTTTGTTGTCTGAGGCTAGAGAGTATGATTTTGCCAGTGTTTGCGTCAATCCGACCTGGGTTAAATATGCTAAAAAAGGGCTTGAAGGCACAGATGTCAAGGTCTGTACAGTAGTAGGTTTCCCTTTGGGAGCAACCACTTCAGCTGTGAAAGCATTTGAAACAAAAGAAGCTATCCAAAATGGGGCTGACGAGATTGACATGGTAATCAATGTTGGAGCTCTCAAGTCAGATAATTTAGCCTTGGTAGAGTCAGATATTCGTGCAGTAGTGGAAGCAAGTGGTGACAAGTTAGTGAAAGTCATTATTGAAGCGTGCTTGTTGACTGACGATGAAAAGGTTGTGGCTTGCCAATTATCCCAAAAAGCTGGAGCTGACTTCGTAAAAACTTCAACTGGCTTTTCAACTGGTGGCGCTACGATAGCAGATGTTCAATTGATGCGTGAAACAGTTGGACCTGATATGGGTGTCAAGGCTGCTGGTGGAGCTCGTTCTTATGAGGATGCTCTTGCCTTTGTTGAAGCAGGGGCGACTCGTATTGGAACGTCAGCTGGAGTAGCCATTTTAAAAGGAGAATTGGCAGATGGCGACTACTGAGTTGATTGAACTGGCAATTGAAACCAGCAAACATGCCTATGTCCCCTATTCTCACTTTCCTATCGGAGCAGTTTTAGTAGCCAAAGACGGAAGTGTTTACACGGGAGTGAATATCGAAAATGCTAGCTATCCTTTGACCAATTGCGGTGAGAGAACAGCCATTTTTAAGGCTGTATCTGAAGGACAAAGAGAATTTTCAGAGCTGATTGTTTATGGTCAAACTGAAAAACCAATCTCACCATGTGGTGCTTGTCGCCAAGTAATGGTCGAATTTTTTGAACAAGATCTAAAAGTGACCTTAGTCGCAAAAGATAAATCGACGGTCGAGATGACGGTCGGGGAATTACTTCCATATTCTTTTACAGACTTAAATTAGTCTGAGTCGCTCTTTGAGTGGCACGGTCCTTGTGGCCAACCAATCCATACTTGCAACATCGTTGCACATCTTATTTAGGAGGTTCAGTAATGAACAAGAAACAATGGCTAGGTCTTGGCCTAGTAGCAGTGGCAGCAGTTGGACTTGCTGCATGTGGTAATCGCTCTTCTCGTAAGGCAGATTCATCTTCTGATGTGAAGACAAAAGCAGCAATCGTCACTGATACTGGTGGTGTTGATGACAAATCATTCAACCAATCAGCTTGGGAAGGTTTGCAGGCTTGGGGTAAAGAACACAATCTTTCAAAAGATAACGGTTTCACTTACTTCCAATCAACAAGTGAAGCTGACTACGCTAACAACTTGCAACAAGCGGCTGGAAGCTATAACCTAATCTTTGGTGTTGGTTTTGCCCTTCACAATGCAGTTGAAGAAGCAGCAAAAGAGCACTCTGACTTGAACTATGTCTTGATTGATGATGTGATTAAAGACCAAAAGAATAATGTTGTGAGCGTAACATTTGCTGATAATGAATCTGCTTACCTTGCAGGTGTTGCAGCAGCTAAAACAACTAAGACAAAACAAGTTGGTTTTGTAGGTGGCATTGAGTCAGAAGTTATCTCTCGTTTTGAAGCTGGTTTCAAGGCAGGTGTTGCCTCAGTAGATTCATCTATCAAAGTACAAGTTGACTATGCTGGTTCATTTGGTGATAATGCCAAAGGTAAAACAATTGCAGCAGCACAATACGCAGCTGGTGCAGACGTTGTTTACCAAGTAGCTGGTGGTACAGGTGCAGGTGTCTTTGCAGAAGCAAAATCACTTAACGAAAGTCGTCCTGAAAATGAAAAAGTTTGGGTTATCGGTGTTGACCGTGACCAAGAAGCAGAAGGAAAATACACTTCTAAAGATGGTAAAGAATCAAACTTTGTTCTTGTATCTACTTTGAAACAAGTTGGTACAACTGTAAAAGATATTTCTAACAAGGCAGAAAAAGGTGAATTCCCTGGCGGTCAAGTGATCGTTTACTCATTGAAAGATAAAGGGGTTGACTTGGCAGTAACAAACCTTTCAGAAGAAGGTAAAAAAGCTGTCGAAGATGCTAAAGCTAAAATCCTTGATGGAAGCGTAAAAGTTCCTGCAAAATAATGGATGGAAGTCATTTCTTAGGAAGCGGCCCTCGGCCGCTTTTTTAAGAGTTGAGACAAAGTCATTTTGTCTCAGTAAAGCTTGCTACTAGATAAAATAGCAAGTTTTATTGAAATAAAATAAGACTCTGAAAGGAAGAGCACATGGCACACGAAAATGTCATTGAGATGCGTGATATTACCAAGGTGTTTGGTGAATTTGTTGCCAACGACAACATCAACCTGCACCTACGAAAAGGTGAAATTCATGCACTTTTAGGAGAAAATGGGGCTGGAAAGTCCACGCTCATGAACATGTTAGCAGGACTTCTTGAACCAACTAGTGGTGAAATCGCGGTCAACGGTCAAGTTGTCAATCTCGATTCACCATCTAAAGCAGCTGGCTTGGGAATCGGAATGGTTCACCAGCACTTTATGTTGGTAGAAGCTTTCACGGTGGCTGAAAACATCATTTTAGGAAGTGAATTGACTAAAAATGGTGTACTAGATATTGCTGGAGCTAGCAAAGAAATCAAGGCTCTTTCTGAACGTTATGGCTTAGCTGTTGACCCTTCTGCCAAGGTAGCAGACATCTCAGTCGGAGCCCAACAACGTGTAGAAATTTTAAAAACCCTTTATCGGGGGGCTGATATCCTTATCTTTGACGAACCAACGGCTGTTTTGACTCCATCAGAAATTGATGAGTTGATGGCTATTATGAAAAATCTTGTCAAAGAAGGAAAATCAATTATCTTGATCACCCACAAGTTGGACGAGATTCGCGCAGTTTCTGACCGCGTTACAGTTATCCGTCGTGGGAAATCAATTGAAACCGTCGAAATTGCAGGGGCTACCAATGCTGATTTGGCAGAAATGATGGTGGGACGTTCTGTTTCCTTTAAAACGGAGAAACAAGCCTCTCAACCAAAAGAAGTGGTCTTGTCTATTACAGACTTGGTGGTCAATGAAAACCGCGGTGTCCCAGCTGTGAAAAATCTGTCCTTGGATGTTCGTGCTGGAGAGATTGTTGGAATTGCGGGGATTGATGGAAATGGTCAGTCTGAACTGATTCAAGCCATCACAGGTCTTCGCAAGGTTGAATCTGGTAGCATTGAGCTAAAAGGAGATTCAATTGTAGGCTTGCATCCACGACAAATTACAGAGCTAAGTGTTGGGCACGTTCCAGAAGACCGTCACCGTGATGGTTTGATTTTAGAGATGATGATTTCTGAAAATATTGCCCTTCAAACCTACTACAAAGAACCACATAGTAAAAATGGAATTTTGAACTATTCAAATATTACTTCTTATGCTAAAAAGCTAATGGAAGAATTTGATGTTCGTGCTGCCAGTGAATTTGTTCCTGCAGCTGCACTTTCAGGAGGAAATCAACAAAAAGCAATTATTGCTCGTGAAATTGATCGTGATCCTGATCTCCTTATCGTCAGCCAGCCAACTCGTGGGTTGGATGTCGGTGCCATTGAATATATCCACAAGCGCTTGATTGAAGAGCGTGATAATGGTAAGGCTGTTCTAGTTGTCAGCTTTGAATTGGATGAGATTTTAAACGTCTCAGACCGTATTGCCGTTATTCATGATGGTAAGATTCAAGGTATTGTGTCACCAGAAACAACCAATAAACAAGAACTTGGTGTCTTGATGGCTGGTGGAAACTTGGGAAAGGAGAAGAGTGATGTCTAAAAAATTACAACAAATTTCGGTTCCCTTGATCTCTGTCTTCCTTGGAATTTTACTTGGAGCCATTGTCATGTGGATCTTCGGCTATGATGCTATTTGGGGCTACGAAGAATTGTTCTATACAGCCTTTGGTAGCCTGCGTGGGATTGGAGAAATCTTCCGTGCAATGGGGCCTTTGGTCTTGATTGGTCTTGGATTTGCTGTTGCCAGTCGTGCAGGTTTCTTTAACGTTGGGCTTCCTGGTCAGGCTTTGGCAGGTTGGATTTTAAGTGGTTGGTTTGCCCTGTCGCATCCAGCTATGCCCCGTCCCTTGATGATTCTAGCAACCATCGTGATTGCCTTGATTGCTGGTGGGATTGTCGGAGCGATTCCGGGTATTCTTAGAGCTTATCTAGGGACGTCAGAGGTTATCGTCACCATCATGATGAACTACATTGTCTTGTATGTAGGGAATGCCTTTATTCATGCCTTCCCTAAAGAATTCATGCAAAGTACAGATTCGACCATTCGTGTCGGGGCTAATGCAACCTATCAGACACCTTGGTTATCTGAATTGACTGGTAACTCACGGATGAATATTGGTATTTTCTTTGCTCTCATTGCCGTTGCAGTCATTTGGTTTATGCTCAAGAAAACAACCCTTGGTTTTGAAATTCGTGCGGTTGGTCTTAATCCACATGCTTCAGAATATGCTGGTATTTCTGCAAAAAGAACGATTATCCTCTCAATGATTATTTCAGGTGCCTTGGCTGGTCTTGGTGGAGCTGTTGAAGGACTTGGAACCTTCCAGAATGTCTATGTTCAGGGGGCGTCATTGGCTGTTGGATTTAACGGGATGGCGGTTAGTCTGCTTGCGGCCAACTCACCAATTGGTATTCTCTTTGCAGCCTTTCTGTTTGGTGTTCTCCAAGTTGGAGCTCCTGGTATGAATGCGGCGCAGGTACCATCTGAGCTTGTCAGCATTGTAACAGCTTCTATTATCTTCTTTGTCAGTGTTCATTATCTTATCGAACGCTTTGTCAAACCGAAAAAACAAGTTAAAGGAGGTAAGTAAAGATGTCGATTACAACCTTGCTCACCCTCTTGGTGTCTTCTATGCTGATTTACTCAGCACCCCTCATCTTTACAAGTATCGGTGGTGTTTTCTCTGAACGTGGAGGTGTGGTAAACGTCGGCCTTGAAGGAATTATGGTTATGGGTGCCTTTTCTGGAGTTGTCTTTAACCTTGAATTTGCGGAACAATTTGGAGCAGCAACTCCATGGCTATCCTTGCTTGTAGCAGGATTGGTAGGGGGAATCTTTTCTATCATTCACGCAGCTGCGACGGTGCATTTCCGTGCAGACCATGTTGTCAGCGGTACGGTATTGAACTTGATGGCGCCTGCCTTGGCTGTTTTCTTGGTTAAAGTTCTTTATAACAAAGGACAAACCGACAACCTAAGTCAGACTTTTGGACGCTTTGATTTCCCAGTCTTGGCAAATATCCCAGTTATCGGTGATATTTTCTTCAAGTCAACTAGTCTACTTGGTTATTTGGCCATTGCCTTCTCATTCCTTGCTTGGTTTATCCTCTTCAAGACCCGCTTTGGTCTTCGTCTTCGCTCTGTCGGTGAGCATCCTCAAGCAGCGGATACTTTGGGAATCAATGTCTACAAGATGAGATATTTAGGGGTTATTATTTCAGGTTTCCTAGGTGGAATTGGTGGAGCGATTTATGCTCAATCAATCTCAGTTAACTTCTCAGTAACAACTATTGTTGGACCTGGATTTATCGCCCTTGCTGCGATGATCTTTGGAAAATGGAATCCAATCGGAGCCATGCTATCTAGTCTCTTCTTTGGGCTTTCACAAAGTTTGGCTGTTATCGGTTCTCAATTGCCATTCCTGCAAGGAGTTCCTGCGGTTTATCTTCAAATTGCACCTTATGTTTTGACAATTCTTGTCTTGGCAGCCTTCTTTGGAAAAGCAGTTGCACCAAAAGCAGATGGTATCAATTATATCAAATCAAAATAAGCATACAAAAAACGTCAGTATAGAACTGGCGTTTTATTTTTTAGGATCTTGATGGGTTAGGTTTAATCCCCAAGGGACCAAATTTTCAGTTTTATTTTTGATGCGTGTGATATTGTCCTTATGACGAATGATAATCAAACTAGCAAGAGCTAGGATAATAGCGATGAGGAGAGGGTCATAATTGCTCAGGATAAAACCAAAAAGTGGAAAGAGCAGAACCCCGATAACAGCCGCGATAGATGCTGTGACACTAGATAGTGAAATCATACTACCAAGATAGAGGGTTCCAAAGAAAACAACTGCAAGGTAGAGACAGAAGACAGGTGCAAATCCGAAAATCACTCCCGCACTGGTTGCGACAGCCTTGCCACCCTTAAATCCTGCAAAGATAGGAAAGGTATGGCCAATAACAGCCAAAAGTCCAAAGATGAGAGGCGAAACCCCTTGTAGATGAAACATAATCGGAAGAAGTGTTGCTAGTGTTCCTTTGAAAAAGTCAATGACAAAGGTCGCCATACCAGCTTTCTTACCTAAAATGCGGAAAGTATTGGTCGTTCCAGTGTTACCAGAACCATGCTCGCGCAGATTGATTTGAAAGAATACTTGTCCAATCCAGAGACCAGACGGAATCGAACCCAGCAGATAGGCTAGGATTAATAAAACTATTGTAATCATACTCCTATTATATCATGAAATGAAGAAGAAAGGCAGAGAATCTCTTCTGAAATTGTTACATCGGAGAAAGAAAAATTTTGCAAAATCCTTGGAAAACCTGTAGAATAGTAAAGATGAACGAATAGGAGGTTCCTTGTGTCAAA
Source organism: Streptococcus sp. 3613 (assembly GCF_013277375.1). Classification (NCBI taxonomy): domain Bacteria; kingdom Bacillati; phylum Bacillota; class Bacilli; order Lactobacillales; family Streptococcaceae; genus Streptococcus; species Streptococcus sp. 3613. The sequence continues at coordinate 18,895 of NZ_VMMV01000072.1, read as the reverse complement.
AAAGGAAATCAATATTAACAATTATAATGATGATGCCATTCAGGTGCTAGAAGGGTTGGATGCGGTCCGTAAACGTCCAGGGATGTATATCGGATCGACCGATGGCGCTGGGCTCCACCACCTAGTTTGGGAAATCGTCGATAATGCTGTCGATGAAGCCTTGTCTGGATTTGGTGACCGTATTGATGTGACCATCAATAAAGATGGCAGTTTAACGGTTCAAGACCATGGTCGTGGGATGCCGACGGGTATGCACGCTATGGGGATTCCAACAGTTGAGGTTATCTTTACCATTCTTCATGCCGGAGGAAAATTCGGTCAGGGTGGCTACAAGACATCTGGTGGTCTCCACGGGGTGGGTTCTTCCGTTGTTAACGCTCTTTCAAGTTGGCTGGAAGTTGAAATTACCCGTGACGGGGCAATCTATAAGCAACGTTTTGAAAATGGGGGAAAACCTGTCACGACCTTGAAGAAAATCGGTACAGCACCTAAGTCTAAAACAGGTACCAAGGTTACATTTATGCCTGATGCGACGATCTTTTCTACGACAGACTTCAAGTACAATACCATTTCAGAACGTCTCAATGAGTCAGCCTTTCTCTTGAAAAATGTGACCTTGTCTTTGACAGACGAGCGAACAGATGAAGCAATTGAATTTCACTATGAGAATGGGGTGCAGGACTTTGTTTCTTATCTAAACGAAGACAAGGAAACCTTGACGCCAGTCCTTTACTTTGAAGGTGAAGACAATGGTTTTCAAGTGGAAGTTGCCCTCCAGTACAATGATGGTTTTTCAGATAACATCTTGTCCTTTGTCAATAACGTTCGCACCAAGGACGGTGGAACACATGAGACAGGACTCAAGTCTGCCATTACCAAGGTTATGAATGACTATGCGCGTAAGACGGGGCTTCTCAAGGAAAAAGATAAAAACCTTGAAGGGTCAGACTATCGTGAGGGGCTAGCAGCTGTTCTTTCTATCTTGGTTCCTGAAGAACATTTGCAGTTTGAAGGTCAGACCAAGGACAAACTAGGCAGTCCACTAGCTCGTCCGGTTGTGGATGGAATTGTGGCGGATAAGTTGACTTTCTTCCTAATGGAAAATGGAGAACTAGCTTCCAATCTCATTCGCAAGGCTATCAAGGCCCGTGATGCTCGTGAAGCGGCACGTAAGGCGCGTGATGAGAGCCGAAATGGGAAGAAAAATAAGAAAGATAAGGGCTTGTTGTCTGGGAAATTGACCCCAGCTCAGTCTAAAAATCCTGCTAAGAACGAACTCTATCTAGTCGAGGGAGATTCTGCCGGTGGATCGGCTAAACAAGGTCGTGACCGCAAGTTCCAGGCTATCTTGCCCCTTCGAGGTAAAGTTATCAATACAGCCAAGGCCAAGATGGCGGATATCCTTAAAAATGAAGAAATCAATACCATGATTTATACCATCGGTGCAGGTGTTGGAGCAGATTTCTCTATTGAAGATGCCAACTATGACAAGATTATTATCATGACCGATGCGGATACTGACGGTGCCCACATTCAAACACTTCTCTTAACCTTCTTTTACCGCTATATGCGTCCTCTTGTCGAGGCAGGTCATGTCTATATCGCCCTTCCGCCTCTTTACAAGATGTCAAAAGGTAAAGGCAAGAAGGAAGAAGTAGCTTACGCATGGACGGACGGGGAACTAGAAGAACTCCGCAAGCAGTTCGGTAAAGGAGCAACACTCCAACGCTACAAGGGGCTTGGAGAGATGAATGCCGACCAGCTCTGGGAAACAACCATGAACCCAGAAACTCGTACCCTCATCCGTGTCACAATCGAAGACCTAGCCCGCGCCGAACGCCGCGTCAATGTCCTCATGGGCGATAAGGTCGAACCACGCCGTAAGTGGATTGAGGATAATGTCAAGTTTACGTTGGAAGAAGCGACAGTGTTTTAAGTTAGTTTAAAGAGGAAATAAGAGTGAGAGTTATTGAATTATTTGCAGGTGCAGGTGGTTTGGCACTTGGAATAGAAAAAGCTGGATTCGAAGCCATTGGTTTGATTGAGTTTGATAAAGCAGCAGCGGCAACATTGAAACACAACAGACCTAGTTGGAATGTCATTCATGATGATATTGCAAATATTTCATCTCTTGATTTGGAGGAATATTTTAATATAAAAAAGGGAGAACTAGAACTGTTGAGCGGAGGTGCTCCCTGCCAAGCTTTTTCTTATGCTGGGAAACGTTTAGGTTTAGAGGATGCTCGAGGTACATTATTCTACCACTATGCAATATTTCTAAATAAACTTCAACCGAAAATGTTTGTTTTTGAAAATGTACGTGGCCTAGTTTCTCATGATCATGGAAAAACATTTCGAACTATTATGGATATTTTTTCGGATGAAGGTTACACGGTTAAATGGAAGGTTTTAAATGCCTGGGATTATGGAGTGGCTCAGAAACGTGAACGTATGATTATGGTTGGGGTTAGAAATGACTTAGCTGATATTATTTCGTTTGATTATCCAGAACCACATGAATATAAGCCAGTATTGAGAGATATATTATTAGATAGTCCGCCTAGTGTTGGTGCACAATATTCTGATTACAAGAGAAAAATTTTTGAATTAGTTCCCCCAGGTGGCTATTGGCGTGATATTCCAGAAGATATTGCAAAAGAGTATATGAAGTCAACTTGGGATATGACTGGGGGCAGGACAGGTATTTTGAGAAGAATGAGTTTAGATGAGCCATCTTTAACAGTTTTAACATCTCCTACCCAAAAACAAACAGAACGTTGCCATCCATTGGAGGCTCGTCCTTTTACAGTTCGTGAAAATGCTCGCATTCAAAGTTTTCCAGATGATTGGATATTCCAAGGGAGCATAGGAAATCAATATAAGCAAGTGGGGAATGCTGTTCCAGTTAACTTGGCTTATGAAGTGGGTATAAAAATAAAAGAAAGTTTGGAGCAACTATGACTTGGGATTTAGATTTTATTAGTGAAGAAGATTTTTTAAAACATGTTCAAGATACTATTTCGAAGTATGGTGAAAAATTGAAATCTTTTGATTTGAAACGATTTAATAAGAATATTGTAGATCCTGTAAAACTAATTTTTGATAAGTCGGTTTATCGTAGTTCTTGGGATGAAATTATTAGTAATGAAATTTTTCGCCAAAGAGATAAGTCAAATAATAATGATATTGGCTATTTCCATCAAACTATTTTCAGATATATGAGGAATTGTCGTGTCCCAGATAATGGAAAAGAAGGTGGCTGGGATGTTATATACGAGAATCCAGGAGGAATTTCTTTACCTGATGGTTCGCGTGTAAGTAGAATTTATGTTGAAATGAAAAATAAGCACAATACTATGAATTCTGCATCATCAGGGAAGACTTTTATCAAGATGCAAAATCAGTTATTGAAGGATGACGATTGTGCCTGTTTCTTGGTCGAAGCGATTTCAAAGCAATCTCAAAATATTAAATGGGAACCTAAAGTTGACGGGGAAAAAGTTGGTCACAAATTTATTCGTAGAGTTAGCCTGGATCAATTTTATTTCATGGTAACGGGTGAAAAAGATGCTTTTTATAAGATGTGTATGAATTTACCGTCAGTAGCTGAGAAGGCAGTAGAAAAAATGGGAACAGAGATCGTGCCAAATGATACTGTTTTTGAAGAAATCATTATGAAAGCAGAAGGAAATATTGAAGATGATAGTGAATTGGCAGTTGCAAGAGTGATCTATCTTCTAGGATTTTCAACTTATTTAGGTTTTGATAGAACATGATTTCATAACAAAATGGCGTTAATAAGGGGAAGATATGGTATTGGAAAATAAACTAGGCATTACAAACTCAGCCCAGCTGGCAGATGCAGAAGAAAAACTGACAAAAAAACAAGCCGCCCTGCTTTTTCAGACAGGAGACTTGTTCAAGATGGAAGTTGGGACATTTGCAGGGCTGTCCGCTATTCACTACTATCTTTTTTCTGGTATCTATGATTTCGCCGGAAAAATCCGTGATGTTAATATTGCAAAGGATAACTTTCAATTTGCCCCCCGTATTTTTTTGGAGCAATCCTTACAGTATATTGACAAACTTCCTCATGACAATTTTGATCAAGTGGTTGATAAGTATGCGGATATGAATATTGCCCATCCTTTCCGTGAGGGGAATGGACGCGCCATGCGGATTTGGTTAGATTGTATGCTTCGTCAGAAGCTGGGTAAGGTGGTAGATTGGAACGCTATTGATAAGGATGAATACCTGAATGCCATGAAGCGTAGTGCAGTATCGACTGGAGAACTCAAGTATTTACTTCTCAATAACTTGACGGATGACCTCAGTCAGACCAGTTTCTTTAAGGGAGTGGATGCTTCATACCACTACGAAGGATATAGTCTTTACCAGACAGGAGAATTATAGTATAAAACTATCCAGTAAGAAGAAGCAGACACCTAGTAATCTATAGAATGAGAAGGTACTGACATGAGAACTGAAACAGAAATGCTAGATCTGATTTTACAGACTGCCAAAACTTTACAAGTCAAAGCTGTCGCCATGTCTGGTTCACGTACAAACCAAAAGGTTCAAACAGATGAATTTCAAGACTACGATGTGGTCTATGTCGTGGACGATTTAGATAATCTGACGAGTGACCTTTCTTGACTAGACCAGTTTGGGAAACGCATTATCGAGCAAGAAGTTGGTCTTGACCATCGTCGTCTATTTCTCATGCTCTTTGAAGATGGTAACCGCATTGATTTAACTCTCTGCCCCAAAGAGAACATCAAGGAGTGGGTAGATAGCGAGTCGAAATTCATAGTTTTGGAAGATGAGAAGGACTTATTTGAGTCCTATTCTCCCAGTCCAAAGCGTCACTGGATAACCCCAGCTACTGAAACGGATTTTAAAAATTCCTGTAATGAATTTTGGTGGGTGTCAGCCTACGTTGTCAAAGGGATTTGTCGCAAGCAGGTATTCTATGCTACTGACCATCTCTATGGTATTTGCCAACAAGAACTCTTGAAAATCTTGGCTTGGCAGGTCGCAAGTGATAAGGGAACAGTAGACGTCGGCAAGAATTATAAGTATCTTTTTAACTATTTACCCACTGATAAAGAAAAGGAATTCTCAGATTTGCTTGATTTTTCAAGTATAGATAAAATTACTCAGTCTTTATTGGCTACGATGCAACTTTTCCACCAAGAAGCTCAATTTCTTGCTCAAAAAATGGGCTTTGACTACGATAAAGAAGTGGCTGAGAAGATGATTGAGTATGCTGAGGAAAGAGTGAAGAAGTTTGGGAATAACTAGAAAAATGAAAAAGCGAGAGGAGAAGACTCATGATTGAAAAAGTGGAACGCCTCATTACAGAGATTAATCGTATTCATCGAGAATATTCTAAAGATTATTTTGAAACGGGTAAGGTAGAAAAAATCAATCTCAAGCATACCTTTTCAAAAGTTCCGGCTAAAGCGATTTTGGCCTACCGTCTGAATTTACATGAGTCAATTAATGATTATCTGATGAAAGCAGATGTCCAAGATATTGCCTATGTTTATCGTGTCAAAACTTCTGAGTCTATTTTAGATAAAATTACACGTTTTTCAGAGCGTCAAGAGGGATATCCTGTGAATTCTATTCTTAATGATATTTTTGGTGCTCGTATGATTTTAAGTTCCAAAGAGATAGCTCAAGTCATGGAGAAATTAGATGATTGGCAAGAGATTTATGGACTAAAAAACTGGTATTTACGTGATAAAGATGGCTATGTTGGTATTCATATCTATTTTAAAAATAAAAGTAATTTTTATTACCCATGGGAACTCCAACTTTGGGATAAGAAAGATGTAGATAGTAATATCGCCAGCCATATCAAGTATAAACGAGGATTTGTGGAGTAGACATTTCAAGTGGAAATGACGATACAGGAATTGGATGAAACTCACTTACTCTATATTTTTTCTTTTTCCATAGTATTTACTCTACATTTTTCGAAAGGAGTTGAACATGCCTTAAATACTGTGTGAAATTTCTTATTAACTGAAGCAACACATTTTAAACACATTAAACTACAGAAGGATAGTTTGGTTACTGAGTGTAACTGAACATTGGACTAATTTTATTCGGAAAAAAGTCAAATCGTCTTGACTTCATAGAACCTTACATCGATTTCCTATTTTTCTACAGAAATTTTCGGCAAGCCAAATCGTCCCTTTATATCTTAACTGAACACCTTTTCTGTAAAAACCTACTCTATATTCTTTGAAAGGAGTTGAACACGCCCTAAATGCTGTGTGAAAAAGATAAATTCTCTGGTGAGCTTGCTTACTTCAAGAATTTTCTATTTTCACTTGGTATTTTACGGGCTCTGTATCCTATATGTCTAACATTCAAAACATGTCCCTAGAGGACATCATGGGAGAGCGCTTTGGTCGCTACTCCAAGTACATTATTCAAGACCGGGCTTTGCCAGATATTCGTGATGGCTTGAAGCCGGTTCAGCGTCGTATTCTTTATTCGATGAATAAAGATGGAAATACTTTTGACAAGAGCTATCGTAAGTCGGCCAAGTCTGTCGGGAATATCATGGGGAATTTCCACCCACACGGTGACAGTTCCATCTATGATGCCATGGTTCGTATGTCACAGGACTGGAAAAATCGTGAGATTTTGGTCGAAATGCACGGTAACAACGGTTCTATGGACGGAGATCCGCCTGCGGCTATGCGTTATACTGAGGCGCGTTTGTCTGAAATTGCTGGCTACCTTCTTCAAGACATCGAGAAAAAGACCGTTCCTTTTGCTTGGAACTTTGACGATACCGAAAAAGAACCAACTGTTTTACCCGCAGCCTTTCCAAACCTCTTGGTCAATGGTTCGACTGGGATTTCGGCTGGTTATGCCACAGACATTCCTCCCCATAATTTAGCTGAGGTCATAGATGCTGCAGTTTACATGATTGACCACCCAACTGCAAAGATTGATAAACTCATGGAATTCTTGCCTGGACCAGACTTCCCTACAGGGGCTATTATTCAGGGTCGTGATGAAATCAAGAAAGCTTATGAGACTGGGAAAGGGCGCGTGGTTGTTCGTTCCAAGACTGAAATTGAAAAGCTAAAAGGTGGTAAGGAACAAATCGTTATTACTGAGATTCCTTATGAAATCAACAAGGCCAATCTAGTCAAGAAAATCGATGATGTTCGTGTCAATAACAAGGTGGCAGGCATTGCTGAGGTTCGTGATGAGTCTGACCGTGATGGTCTTCGTATTGCGATTGAGCTCAAAAAAGACGCTAATACGGAGCTCGTTCTCAACTATCTCTTCAAATACACAGACCTGCAAATCAACTACAACTTTAATATGGTGGCGATTGACAATTTCACGCCTCGTCAGGTTGGGATAGTTCCAATCTTGTCTAGCTACATCGCCCACCGTCGTGAAGTGATTTTGGCTCGTTCCCGCTTTGACAAGGAGAAGGCTGAGAAGCGTCTCCATATTGTCGAAGGTTTGATTCGTGTGATTTCGATTTTGGACGAAGTCATTGCTCTTATCCGCGCTTCTGAGAATAAGGCTGACTCCAAGGAAAACCTCAAAGTTAGCTATGATTTTACGGAAGAACAGGCTGAGGCTATCGTAACCTTGCAACTGTACCGTTTGACCAATACCGATGTGGTTGTCTTGCAGGAAGAAGAAGCAGAGCTTCGTGAAAAGATTGCCATGCTTGCTGCTATTATCGGGGATGAACGGACCATGTACAATCTCATGAAGAAAGAGCTTCGTGAGGTCAAGAAGAAATTTGCGACTCCACGTTTGAGTACTTTAGAAGACACAGCAAAAGTAATTGAGATTGATACAGCTAGTCTTGTCGCTGAGGAAGATACCTATGTCAGCGTGACCAAGGCAGGTTACATCAAGCGTACCAGCCCACGTTCCTTTGCCGCTTCAACGCTGGAAGAAATTGGCAAGCGTGATGATGACCGTTTGATTTTTGTTCAATCTGCCAAGACAACCCAGCACCTCTTGATGTTCACAAGTCTTGGAAATGTCATCTATCGACCAATCCATGAATTGGCAGATATTCGTTGGAAGGACATCGGAGAGCATCTGAGCCAAACCATTACAAACTTCGAAACGAATGAAGAAATCCTTTATGCAGAAGTGGTAGATCAGTTTGATGATGCGACAACCTACTTTTTAGCGACTCGTCTCGGTCAAATCAAGCGTGTAGAACGCAAAGAATTCACTCCATGGCGGACCTACAAGTCTAAGTCTGTCAAGTATGCTAAGCTCAAAGACGAGACAGACCAGATTGTAGCAGTGGTTCCGATTGAACTAGATGATGTTGTCTTGATTAGTCAAAACGGTTATGCCCTGCGTTTCAATATCGAAGAGGTTCCGGTTGTCGGTGCCAAGGCTGCAGGTGTCAAAGCTATAAACCTGAAAGCAGATGATGCGCTTCAAGCTGCCTTTATCTGCAATATGTCTTCTTTCTACCTTTTGACCCAGCGTGGAAGTTTGAAACGTGTTTCTATTGACGAAATTCCGGCAACCAGCCGTGCCAAACGAGGACTACAAGTCTTGCGTGAGTTGAAAAACAAACCGCACCGTGTCTTCTTGGCTGGTGCAGTTGCAGAACAAGGCTTCGTTGGTGACCTCTTCAGTACAGAAGCGGACAGGAATGGCCAAACTCTGCTTGTTCAATCTAACAAAGGAACAATCTATCAAAGTCGATTACAAGACTTGAACTTGTCAGAACGCACTAGCAATGGAAGCTTCATTTCTGACACGATTTCAGATGAAGAAGTTTTTGACGCTTATCTTAAAGAAGTATTTACTGAAGCTAAATAAGTGAAATGAAGAATCAGTTCTAAGAGCTGGTTCTTTTTATTGAAGAAATTTTCTGAAAATTACAAAATATACTTGCTATTTTAGAAAAATAGTGTAGAATATAAGAAATAGGTTTTTAGAATAAGGAGTGGAATATGACAGTAACGATTGATTGGGAAAACCTTGGTTTCTCCTATATGAAATTACCTTATCGCTATATTGCTCATTTTAAAAATGGACAATGGAATCAAGGAGAGCTTACAGAGGATGCAACTTTGCATATTTCAGAGTCTTCTCCAAGTCTTCACTATGGTCAACAAGCATTTGAAGGTTTGAAAGCTTACCGTACTAAGGATGGCAGTGTTCAACTGTTCCGTCCTGATGAAAATGCCAAACGCCTGCAACGGACATGTGACCGTCTCTTGATGCCACAAGTTCCGACAGAAATGTTTGTAGAAGCTTGTAAAGCAGTTGTCCGTGCGAATGAAGAATACGTACCACCATACGGAACAGGTGGAACCCTCTATCTTCGCCCTCTTTTGATTGGTGTCGGAGATATTATCGGGGTAAAACCAGCAGAGGAGTATATTTTTACTATCTTTGCTATGCCAGTTGGAAATTACTTTAAGGGTGGTTTGGTCCCAACCAACTTCTTGATTCAGGATGAATACGACCGTGCTGCTCCAAATGGTACAGGTGCGGCAAAGGTTGGTGGAAACTATGCTGCCAGTCTCTTGCCAGGGAAATTGGCCAAGTCACGTCATTTCTCAGATGTTATCTACCTAGATCCATCAACACATACAAAGATTGAAGAAGTCGGATCAGCTAACTTCTTTGGAATCACAGCTGATAATGAATTTGTAACGCCATTGAGTCCATCTATCTTGCCATCTATTACCAAGTATTCCTTGCTTTATTTGGCAGAACACCGCTTGGGCTTAACTCCTATTGAGGGAGATGTCCCAATTGATAACCTTGACCGTTTTGTAGAGGCTGGTGCCTGTGGTACAGCAGCGGTTATTTCTCCAATTGGAGGTATTCAACACGGTAATGATTTCCATGTTTTCTATAGTGAAACAGAAGTTGGCCCTGTGACTCGTAAACTCTATGATGAATTGACTGGTATTCAGTTTGGTGATATTCCAGCGCCAGAAGGTTGGATTGTAAAAGTAGATTAAAAATATATTAAAGGATATTTTTATGAAATCGAAAAAGTGGATTTTAACAACAGGACTTATCCTAAGCACAACAGCTCTTTTAGCAGCCTGTGGAAAAGCTGATAAAGAAGCAGATGCTCCGACAACATTTTCTTATGTCTATGCAGTGGATCCAGCATCCTTGGACTACAGCATAGCAACGCGTACATCCACAACAGATATTATCGGGAATGTCGTTGATGGTTTGATGGAAAATGATAAATATGGTAATGTTATTCCTTCTTTGGCTGAGGATTGGTCTGTCTCAAAAGATGGATTGACTTATACCTATAAACTTCGTAAAGGAGTGAAATGGTACACATCAGAAGGCGAAGAATACGCAGAAGTAACAGCCCATGACTTTGTGACAGGACTAAAACACGTGGCTGATGGTAAGTCAGACGGTGTCTCTCTCATCCAAAATTCAATCAAAGGCTTGGACGCCTATATGACTGGTGAAACCAATGATTTCTCTGCAGTTGGTGTTAAAGCTTTGGATGACTACACAGTTGAGTATACATTGAATGCGCCAGAAAGTTTCTGGAATTCAAAAGTTACAACAGCGACGATGTTGCCTGTAAATGAAGAGTTTTTAAAGGCATCTGGAAAGAATTACGGAGAGGTTAGCCCAGCAGGGATTCTCTACAATGGTCCTTATTTCTTAAAAACATTGACTTCTAAATCGTTGATTGAATATGAAAAAAATCCAAATTACTGGGATAAAGAAAATGTTAAAATTGAGAAGATTAAGTTGACCTACTACGATGGTTCAGATCAGGAGTCTTTGATCCGTAGCTTCTCCTCTGGTGCTTATACGACAGCCCGTCTCTTCCCAAGCAGCTCAAACTTTGCTTCAACTTTGGAAGAATACGGAGATAAAATCACTTATAGCCCACAGGATTCAAGTAGTTATTACTTTACTTTTAACGTAAATCGTCAGTCATACAATAAAACTGCGAAAACAAGTGAGGAGCAAAAGACTTCTACAAAAGAAGCGATGCTTAATAAGGATTTCCGTCAGGCTATCAACTTTGCCTTCAACCGCCATTCGTATGCTGCCCAGCTAAACGGTGAAGATGGTGCGGACAAGATTATTCGTAATAGCCTTGTTCCAGATAACTTCGTACAAGCAGGTGGTAAGAACTTTGGTCAAATCGCTCAAGCAGAGTTGGTGAACTATGGTGATCAATGGAAAGGTATTGAGCTAGTTGACGGTAAGGATTCTATCTACAACCCTGACAAGGCTAAAGCTGCTTTCGAAAAAGCTAAGAAAGACTTGGAATCTAAAGGGGTAACCTTCCCAATTCACTTGGATGTCCCGGTTGAACAAACAGATACTATCGCCGTTCAATAAAGTAACTCTTTCAAACAGTCTATTGAATCAACTCTTGGTGCTGAAAATGTTGTCATCGATGTACTTCAAATGACAGATAATGAAAAAGAAACGATTACATCACAAGCGCGTGTTCCTTCTCAAAAAGACTATGATTTGAACAGTACAGGATGGGCTCCAAGCTATCAAGATCCAGCGTCTTACTTGAATATTATGGATCCAAAATCTGGTTCTGCCATGAAACACCTTGGTATTACGAAAGGAAAAGATAAGGATGTTGTCGCGAAACTTGGTTTGGATCAATATAAGAAGTTGTTAGAAGATGCTGTTTCTGAGACCACTGACCTAGAGAAGAGATATGAAAAATATGCCAAAGCTCAAGCTTGGTTGACAGATAGTTCATTATTGATGCCAACAGCTTCATCTGGCGGTTCTCCAGTTGTAAGTAACGTAGTACCATTCTCAAAACCATACTCACAAGTTGGTATTAAGGGAGATCCATATATCTTTAAAGGAATGAAATTGCAAAAAGATATTGTTACAACAAAAGAATATGACGAAGCTCTTAAAAAATGGCAAAAAGACAAATTGGAATCTAATAGCAAGTACCAAAAAGAACTAGAAAAACATATTAAATAAGGAATGGTATTGCTCTTGATAAAATTTTAAAAATACTGTCATTTTAGATATAAAGGAGTTTGATATGGAGTGGATTAGATTAATAGGAATAGCAATCATTGTTGTGGGTTTTATTTTAAAGTTTGATACAATTGCAACAGTAGTCTTAGCTGGTTTGGTTACAGCTTTAGTTTCAGGTGTTTCTCTTGTTGAATTTTTGGAGATTTTGGGAAAAGAATTTAGCAATCAGCGAGTGCTCACGATTTTTATGGTTACCTTGCCTCTTGTGGGGCTGTCAGAAACCTTTGGACTCAAGCAACGATCAATTGATTTGATTCGAAAGATTAAAGGTCTGACAGTTGGAAACTTCTATACAGTTTATTTCTTTATTCGAGAGTTAGCTGGTTTCTTTTCAATTCGTCTAGGAGGACACCCTCAGTTTGTCAGACCTTTGGTTCAACCTATGGGAGAAGCAGCAGCAGAGTCTCAATTAGGTAGAAAGTTAACAGAGGTTGAAGATGAGGCAATAAAAGCGCGTGCGGCTGCAAATGAAAATTTTGGAAATTTCTTTGCTCAAAATACGTTTGTAGGTGCTGGGGGAGTCCTCTTGATAGGGGGAACATTAGATCAGTTAGGCTATGAAAGCAATTATGCAGGGATTGCTTCTGCATCTATTATTGTTGCTGTTATAACACTTATTGTAGTGGGGATTTACAATTATTTATTTGATAAAAAATTGACATCAGAAAAGACTAGGGGAGGAGAACAAAAATGACAGAGTTGGCAAAGCAACTATTAGAGTTGACCTATATTGTGATTGGTTGTCAATTTCTCCACACAGCCTATTGTAGTTATAAAGATAAAACAAACCCAGTTCGATTTGGAACATCTGCATTTTGGATTTTATTGTCTATTACGTTTATAGGTGGTTCCTATATGCCAAATATGAGTATTGGTATTATTGTAATCCTATTATCGCTGTTAACATTGTTTAAGCAAGTCCGTATCGGAACCTTGCCATCCTTAGATGAAATGAAAGCCAATATTGAATCTAACAGATTGAAAAATAAAATTTTTATTCCAGTTATGCTGATGGCAATACTTGCGTTGGTCTTAGCGCAAATGATTCCAGAATTTAGCAAGATTTCGATTAGCCTTGCCGCCTTGTTTGCTACAATTTCTGTTCTTGTGATTACCAATAGTCACCCTAAGAGTTTGTTATCAGAAAATAATCGAATGACTCAGCAAGTTTCAACAAGTGGGATTGTTCCCCAATTATTAGGGGCTTTGGGGGCTATTTTTACTGTAGCAGGTGTTGGTGATGTTATCTCTCATCTGATTAGCGGTATTGTTCCTTCAGATAGTCGCTTTATAGGAGTTTTGGCCTATGTTCTTGGAATGGTTCTATTCACAATGATTATGGGAAATGCTTTTGCAGCATTCACCGTTATTACAGCAGGTGTTGGAGTTCCCTTTGTATTTGCTCTGGGAGCTAATCCAATTGTGGCTGGTGCTCTTGCCATGACAGCAGGTTATTGTGGGACCTTATTGACCCCAATGGCTGCTAATTTTAACGCTCTACCAGCAGCACTGATGGATATGAAAGATCAGAATGGTGTTATAAAGGCTCAAGCAGGTGTTGCTCTAGTAATGATTGTTATTCACATATTCTTAATGTACTTTCTCGCATTTTAGTAAAGGAAAATAAAATGAAAATATTGGTTACAGGTTTTAATCCTTTTGGAGGTGAAAAGATTAATCCAGCTTTGGAGGCTGTAAAATTATTACCATCTGAGATTAATGGGGCCGAAGTTCGCTGGGTAGAAATTCCAACGGTTTTTTATAAGTCGTCAGAAGTTTTAGAGGCAGAAATATTACGATATCAACCAGATGCTGTACTTTGTATTGGACAAGCAGGCGGCAGGACAGGTTTAACACCTGAACGAGTGGCTATTAATCAAGATGATGCTCGCATACCTGATAACGAAGGCAATCAACCAATTGATACACCGATTCGTATTGATGGAGCATCGGCCTATTTTAGTAGTTTACCTATCAAAGCGATGGTACAAGCTATTAAAAAACAGGGACTTCCAGCAGTTGTATCCAATAGTGCAGGAACCTTTGTTTGCAATCATTTGATGTACCAAGCTCTTTATTTAGTGGATAAAAAATTCCCTAATATGAGAGCAGGTTTCATGCATATTCCATATATGATGGAACAAGTAGTAAATAAGCCGAATACTGCAGGAATGAGTCTATGTGATATTGTAAGAGGCATAGAGGTAGCTATTGAAGCTATTGTAGACTACAAAGATAAGGATTTGCAGTTAGTAGGTGGTGAGACTCACTGATAATCTAAAAAGGATAGTCACTTATGCTTGTTTACTAACTATTAGCTATGCTAAATCGATTAAGGTTGTTTACATAAAACTCTATATCAGACAAGCCTGATATAGAGTTTTTTCTTGCTAGTTTTAGGATTTTCTTGTACAATAGAAAAAGTGAAGAGAGGTATGAAATGAGTAAGAAAGATAAAAAAATCGAAATTCAAGTAGCAGATGCCAAAGTTAATGTAGGAAAAGACAGTTTTGAAGGCTATACCTTGATCATTGGTAAAAAAGTTATCGGAGAAATTGCCGAATTAGAGGGACAATTTGCCATCATAAAGAATGGGAATGTCGATAGTTTTTATAAAAAATTGGAAAAAGCTGTGGAAATTTTGATTGAAAATTATAATTTAGCAAAATAAGTCTTGTTTTTTTGAAATTTTCATGATATAATAGTCCATGTTGATTGTAGGAGAGATAGCGAAGAGGCTAAACGCGGCGGACTGTAAATCCGCTCCTTCGGGTTCGGGGGTTCGAATCCCTCTCTCTCCATTTCATCAATGGGGTATAGCCAAGCGGTAAGGCAAGGGACTTTGACTCCCTCATGCGTTGGTTCGAATCCAGCTACCCCAGTTCTTAGGTAATAATCAAGATAAAAAGCAAAATATCTTAGGGTATTTTATTTTTATAATTGAAAGACGTGAATGATATGAACATGTCCTTGCGGGTGCTTAGGAAAAAAATTATAAGTATGTCAAGTTTAAGAAAAACTTGATTGTTGGAGGATTTTTTAGATGAACGAATTTGAAGATTTGCTAAATAGCGTTAGCCAAGTTGAGACTGGTGATGTTGTTAGTGCTGAAGTATTGACAGTTGATGCGACTCAAGCTAACGTTGCAATCTCTGGAACTGGTGTTGAAGGTGTCTTGACTCTTCGCGAATTGACAAACGATCGCGATGCAGATATCAATGACTTTGTTAAAGTAGGAGAAGTATTGGATGTTCTTGTACTTCGTCAAGTAGTTGGTAAAGATACTGATACAGTTACATACCTTGTATCTAAAAAACGCCTTGAAGCTCGCAAAGCATGGGACAAACTTGTTGGTCGCGAAGAAGAAGTTGTTACTGTTAAAGGAACTCGTGCCGTTAAAGGTGGACTTTCAGTAGAATTTGAAGGTGTTCGTGGATTTATCCCAGCTTCAATGTTGGATACTCGTTTCGTACGTAACACTGAGCGTTTTGTAGGTCAAGAATTTGACGCTAAAATCAAAGAAGTTGATGCTAAAGAAAACCGCTTCATCCTTTCACGTCGTGAAGTTGTTGAAGCAGCTACAGCAGCAGCTCGCGCTGAAGTATTTGGTAAATTTGCTGTTGGTGATGTTGTAACTGGTAAAGTTGCTCGTATCACAAGTTTCGGTGCTTTCATCGACCTTGGTGGTGTTGACGGATTGGTTCACTTGACTGAATTGTCACATGAACGTAACGTTTCACCAAAATCAGTTGTAACTGTTGGTGAAGAAATTGAAGTGAAAATCCTTGATCTTAACGAAGAAGAAGGACGTGTATCACTTTCACTTAAAGCAACAGTACCAGGACCATGGGATGGTGTTGAGCAAAAATTGGCTAAAGGTGATGTAGTAGAAGGAACAGTTAAACGTTTGACTGACTTCGGTGCATTTGTTGAAGTATTGCCAGGTATCGATGGACTTGTTCACGTATCACAAATTTCACACAAACGTATTGAAAATCCAAAAGAAGCTCTTAAAGTTGGTCAAGAAGTTCAAGTTAAAGTTCTTGAAGTTAACGCAGATGCAGAGCGTGTATCACTTTCTATTAAAGCTCTTGAAGAACGTCCAGCTCAAGAAGAAGGACAAAAAGAAGAAAAACGTGCTGCTCGTCCACGTCGTCCAAGACGTCAAGAGAAGCGTGATTTCGAACTTCCAGAAACACAAACAGGATTTTCAATGGCTGATTTGTTTGGTGATATCGAACTTTAATCAAATTGAAAATTCACAAAATCCTTTGTTTACTAAACAAGGGATTTTTCTTTTGTCTCTGCTCCTTTTTTGATATAATAGTTCTATGTTAAAATCAGAAAAACAATCACGTTATCAAATGTTAAATGAAGAATTGTTCTTCCTATTGGAAGGCGAAACCAATGTTTTGGCTAATCTTTCCAACGCCAGTGCTCTCATAAAATCACGTTTTCCTAATACCGTATTTGCAGGCTTTTATTTGTTCGATGGAAAGGAATTGGTTTTAGGCCCCTTCCAAGGAGGTGTTTCCTGCATCCGTATTGCGCTAGGCAAGGGTGTTTGTGGTGAGGCAGCTCACTTTCAGGAAACTGTTCTGGTTGGAGATGTGACGACCTATCCTAACTATATTTCTTGTGATAGTCTAGCTAAAAGTGAAATTGTGGTGCCGATGATGAAGAATGGTCAGTTACTTGGAGTTCTGGATCTGGATTCTTCAGAGATTGAGGATTACGATGCAACGGATCGAGATTATTTGGAACAATTTGTCGCTATTTTGCTTGAAAAGACAGAATGGGACTTTACAATGTTTGGGGAAAAATCTTAATGTATCAAGCACTTTATCGAAAATATAGAAGTCAAAATTTCTCCCAGTTGGTTGGTCAAGAAGTTGTGGCTAAGACTCTTAAACAAGCAGTGGAGCAAGAGAAAATAAGTCATGCTTATCTTTTTTCTGGTCCACGGGGAACGGGAAAAACCAGTGTAGCCAAGATCTTTGCCAAGGCTATGAACTGCCCAAATCAAGTGGGTGGTGAACCTTGTAATAACTGCTATATTTGTCAGGCAGTGACGGACGGTAGTTTAGAAGATGTCATTGAAATGGATGCGGCCTCTAATAATGGGGTTGATGAAATCCGTGAAATTCGTGATAAATCTACCTACGCCCCTAGTCTTGCTCGTTATAAGGTTTATATCATAGATGAGGTTCACATGCTGTCTACAGGGGCCTTTAATGCCCTCTTAAAGACGCTGGAAGAGCCAACACAGAATGTGGTCTTTATTTTGGCTACTACTGAATTGCACAAGATTCCTGCCACTATTCTATCCCGTGTGCAACGTTTTGAATTTAAATCGATTAAGACACAGGATATTAAGGAACATATCCGCTATATTTTAGAAAAAGAAAATATCAGTTCTGAACCAGAGGCTGTGGAAATCATTGCCAGACGTGCTGAAGGTGGAATGCGAGATGCCTTGTCTATTTTGGATCAAGCCCTGAGTTTGACACAGGGAAACGAGTTGACGACTGCCATCTCTGAAGAAATTACTGGCACCATTAGCCTATCAGCCTTGGATGATTATGTTGCTGCCTTGTCTCAACAGGATGTTCCCAAGGCCTTGTCTTGCTTGAATCTTCTTTTTGACAATGGTAAGAGCATGACTCGTTTTGTGACCGACCTTTTGCACTATTTAAGAGACTTGTTAATTGTTCAAACAGGGGGAGAAAATACTCATCATAGTCCAGTCTTTGTAGAAAATTTGGCACTTCCTCAAGAAAATCTGTTTGAAATGATTCGCTTAGCGACAGTGAGTTTAGCAGATATTAAGTCTAGTTTGCAGCCCAAGATTTATGCTGAAATGATGACCATTCGTTTAGCGGAGATTAAGCCTGAGCTATCTCTTTCAGGAGCGGTTGAACATGAAATTTCTGCACTGAGACAGGAAGTGACACGTCTCAAACAAGAACTCGCAAATGTGGGAACTGTATCCAAGCCAACAAGTCCAGCTCCTAGTCGACCAGCTACGGGCAAAACAGTCTATCGTGTTGATCGCAATAAAGTTCAATCTATCTTACAAGAGGCCGTTGAAAATCCTGATTTAGCACGTCAAAATCTGATTCGCTTGCAGAACGCCTGGGGAGAGGTAATTGAAAGTCTAGGTGGCCCTGATAAGGCTCTGCTAGTTGGATCTCAACCGGTTGCGGCCAATGAACACCATGCTATTCTTGCTTTTGAGTCTAACTTTAATGCTGGTCAAACCATGAAACGGGATAATCTCAACACTATGTTTGGTAACATCCTCAGTCAGGCGGCAGGTTTTTCACCCGAGATTTTAGCTATTTCCATGGAGGAATGGAAAGAAGTTCGCGCAGCCTTTTCAGCCAAAGCCAAATCTTCTCAAACTGAAAAAGAAGCAGAAGAAAGCCTGATTCCAGAAGGATTTGAATTTTTGGTTGATAAAGTGAAGGTAGAGGAAGACTAAAGAAAGATTTCATGATACAATAAGTTTATGAATAAACAACAATTTATTATTATGGCGCTGTTTACAGCTGCTGAGACCTATTTTTTCAATGAAGCCTGGATGACTGGTCGCTATATTATGGCAGCCTTTTGGGCAATTTTACTCTTCAGAAATTTTCGTGTCAGTTATGTGATGGGCAAAATCGTTGATGTCATCGATCAGCATTTTAATAGGAAAGACTAGCCCTCAGCTTCCAGACAAAATCAAAGCCTTTTAGGCTTTTTTTTGTTATACTATAAAAGTATATTTATTGACCTTTTATACTCTTCGAAAATCTCTTCAAACCACGTCAGCTTTATCTGCAACCTCAAAGCGGTGCTT
>NZ_VMMV01000071.1:0-9113 GCF_013277375.1 Streptococcus sp. 3613 | reverse complement strand
TACTGAATGGACAGCACAAGCAAAATGTGTCGCAATTTCCCGTAAAAAAGCATCTGGATAAGCCTCTACAAAGGATTTCAATTCCTCTAAAGGAATCTTTCGGTTTTTGACGACTCGCTTTTTCCTCTCTAAGTGTCCTTGTTCACGTAAGTTCTTTTCCCACGTGAAGAGAGTTCTGACGCCAACATCAAAAACCTTGGCTGCCTCGACATGGCTGTGCCCCTCTTTGATGTAATCTAATGCTCGCTGTTTAAAATCTGTACTATATGCCATAGCTTTATTATAACATGCTTGTTTGAAACTAAGCAACTATACTATGCGTTTTTCTTATTTTAAGATTTTTACCTCAGTCTCTTTTAGTATTTAACGCAGTTAATAAGGTCTTTACAATAGTTTAATTCAGGTAGTAAATTTGTTTCTATTCTGTCAACTTTTCCTATTTTTTATCTTGTTGAGGTTGGTATTTTAACAATTCAGGAATTGTTAATAACTGTTTAAAATTTTTTGTTAGAATAAGTTCATAAAAAAGAAAAGGAGTATTTGATCATGTTACAAAAAATTTATGAGCAGATGGCGGATTTTTATAGAAATATTGAAGAAGAGTATGGTACTGTATTTGGTGATAATTTTGACTGGGAACATTTTCATTTTAAATTTTTAATTTATTATTTAGTGAGATATGGTATTGGGTGTCGTAGGGATTTTATCGTTTACCATTATCGTGTTGCTTATCGTTTGTATCTTGAAAAGATGATAATGAAACAAGGTTTTATTTCTTGTTGAGATAGTCTGAGTTAATTTCCGAACAAATTTACTTTTTTATGGAAAGATAATAATAAATAGCTGCTTATTTTTCTAAATCATTTTTTAATAGTTGGAAATAGCAAATCTTTCTATTGTTTCTTCTTGATAAAAAGGCGATTTTTTCTTATAATAAATTGTAAGATATAATTGCAGGTGAGAGTCCTGCCATGTATGTGAGAAAGGAAGAGCCTGAGGGCTCAGACAAGATTATGACTTCAGTTGTTGTTGTAGGTACCCAATGGGGTGATGAAGGTAAAGGGAAGATTACAGACTTCCTTTCAGCGAATGCAGAAGTGATTGCACGTTACCAAGGTGGTGATAATGCAGGTCACACGATTGTGATTGATGGTAAGAAGTTTAAATTGCACTTGATTCCATCTGGGATTTTCTTCCCTGAAAAAATCTCTGTTATTGGGAATGGTATGGTTGTAAATCCTAAATCTCTTGTAAAAGAGTTGAGCTATCTTCATGAGGAAGGTGTTACAACTGATAACTTGCGTATTTCTGATCGCGCGCATGTCATTTTGCCTTATCATATCGAGTTAGATCGTTTGCAAGAAGAAGCTAAGGGCGACAATAAGATTGGGACTACAATCAAGGGAATTGGTCCAGCTTATATGGACAAGGCTGCTCGTGTGGGAATTCGTATCGCCGATCTTTTGGATAAAGACATTTTCCGTGAGCGTTTAGAACGTAACCTTGCTGAAAAGAATCGTCTTTTTGAAAAATTGTATGATAGTAAAGCTATCGTCTTCGATGATATTTTTGAAGAATATTACGAATATGGTCAACAAATCAAGAAATATGTGACAGACACGTCCGTTATTTTGAATGATGCGCTTGATAATGGTAAACGTGTGCTTTTTGAAGGTGCACAAGGTGTTATGCTAGATATTGACCAAGGGACCTATCCATTTGTTACTTCTTCAAACCCTGTGGCTGGTGGTGTGACAATTGGTTCTGGTGTTGGTCCAAGTAAGATTGACAAGGTTGTAGGTGTATGTAAAGCCTATACGAGTCGTGTAGGAGACGGTCCTTTCCCAACTGAGTTGTTTGATGAAGTGGGAGAACGTATCCGTGAAGTAGGTCATGAATATGGTACAACAACTGGTCGTCCACGTCGTGTGGGTTGGTTTGACTCAGTTGTGATGCGCCATAGTCGTCGTGTTTCTGGTATTACTAATCTTTCATTGAACTCTATCGATGTTTTGAGTGGTTTAGATACTGTGAAAATCTGTGTGGCCTATGATCTTGATGGTCAACGTATTGACTACTATCCAGCTAGTCTTGAGCAATTGAAGCGTTGCAAACCTATCTATGAAGAGTTGCCAGGTTGGTCAGAAGATATTACTGGAGTTCGTAATTTGGAGGATCTTCCTGAGAATGCGCGTAACTATGTTCGTCGTGTGAGTGAATTGGTTGGCGTTCGTATTTCTACTTTCTCAGTGGGTCCTGGTCGTGAACAAACAAATATTTTAGAAAGTGTTTGGTCCTAAGAGATTTTTAAGATTTGTTTAAGATAGGTCGGGTATACTATAGACAGTTACAAGAAGACCTCCTAACTTGTTGTAACGAATATCCTAAACTTTTCTTTTTCATAATAATCTCCCTATAAAGTCACCGCATTTGGTGGCTTTTTTTGTCTTGGGATTCATGATATAATAATAAAATCGATAAGTAGTAAAAGGGAAATTGATGAATTATACAGTTGAAGAAAAAGAAGTCTTCATGAGAGAGGCCTTGAAAGAGGCTGAGATTGCTCTTGAACACGATGAAATTCCAATTGGTTGTGTGATTGTGAAAGATGGCGAAATCATTGGTCGCGGGCATAATGCGCGTGAGGAGTTGCAACGAGCGGTTATGCATGCGGAGATTATGGCAATAGAGCATGCGAACCTAAGTGAGGAGAGCTGGCGCTTGCTGGATTGCACGCTTTTTGTGACCATTGAGCCGTGTGTCATGTGTAGTGGGGCGATTGGACTTGCCCGTATTCCAAACATGGTCTATGGGGCTAAAAACCAGAAATTTGGCGCTGCTGGGAGTTTGTACGATATCTTGACAGATGAGCGTCTCAATCATCGTGTGGAGGTTGAAACGGGAATTTTGGAAGATGAATGCGCGGCTATTATGCAGGACTTTTTTAGAAATAGACGGAAAAAATAATTTTGCTTTTAAAATGAATAGGAATGTGATATAATAAATAGTGGAGCAACAGTTCTGCGTGAAGCGGGTCAGGGGAGGAATCCAGCAGCCCTAAGCGATTTGAATTGTGTGCTCTTTTTTTCGTGCTTTTTCCGAATAAATAAGATAGAATAATCTAGAATAAATGATAATAGAAAAGAGAAGATGATGAAAATTCGTGGTTTTGAATTGGTTTCTAGTTTTACAGATGAAAATTTATTGCCCAAGCGCGAGACAGCGCATGCGGCTGGTTACGACTTAAAGGTTGCTGTGCGCACAGTTATTGCGCCAGGAGAGATTGTCTTGGTTCCGACAGGGGTTAAGGCTTATATGCAGCCGACTGAGGTTCTTTACCTTTATGATCGCTCTTCAAATCCTCGTAAGAAGGGCTTAGTTTTGATTAATTCAGTTGGGGTCATTGATGGGGATTATTATGGAAATCCTGGGAATGAAGGGCATATTTTTGCGCAGATGAAGAATATTACAGACCAAGAGGTTGTTCTTGAAGTTGGGGAACGTGTGGTCCAGGCTGTCTTTGCTCCTTTCTTAATTGCAGATGGAGATGCGGCAGACGGAGTGCGGACAGGTGGATTTGGATCGACAGGGCACTAAGATGAGGATTATCTTTGTACGTCACGGGGAGCCAGATTACCGTGAGTTAGAGGAGCGTTCCTATACGGGATTTGGGATAGATTTGGCACCCTTGTCTGAGATGGGACGGCAGCAAGCTCAGGAACTGAGCACCAATCCTTTACTCTTTTCAGCTGAAATAATCGTATCTTCTGCAGTCACAAGAGCTTTAGAAACGGCTTCTTATGTGGTTTGTGCTACGGGACTTCCTTTGAGAGTGGAGCCATTATTGCATGAATGGCAGGTCTATAAAACAGGAATAGAAAACTTTGAAACAACTAGAAGACTGTTTTTAGAAAACAAGGGGGAGTTGCTTCCTAATAGTCCTATTCAATATGAGACAGCTACGGAAATGAAGTCTCGTTTTTTAGAATGTATGTCTAAGTATCGAGAACATCAGACTGTGGTAGTTGTTGCTCATCGAATGCTCATGCGTCAGTTTGTGCCAAATGATAAGATTGATTTTTGCCAAGTGATTGAGTGTGAGTTAGAGATATAGAAAGAGGTTTATCATCGCAAAGAAAAAAGCGACATTTGTATGTCAAAATTGTGGGTATAATTCCCCTAAATATCTGGGGCGTTGCCCTAACTGTGGGTCTTGGTCTTCTTTTGTAGAAGAGGTTGAGGTTGCCGAGGTCAAGAATGCGCGTGTGTCCTTGACAGGTGAGAAAACCAAGCCCATGAAACTAGCTGAGGTGACTTCAATCAACGTCAATCGAACCAAGACGGAGATGGAGGAATTCAACCGTGTACTTGGAGGCGGAGTGGTACCGGGAAGTCTTGTCCTCATTGGTGGGGATCCTGGAATCGGGAAATCGACTCTTCTCCTACAAGTCTCAACCCAGTTGTCCCAAGTGGGGACAGTTCTCTACGTTAGTGGGGAGGAGTCTGCCCAGCAGATTAAGCTACGAGCAGAGCGCTTGGGAGATATTGATAGCGAGTTTTATCTCTATGCAGAGACCAATATGCAGAGTGTTCGAGCAGAGGTGGAGCGCATCCAGCCAGACTTCCTCATTATTGACTCCATTCAGACCATTATGTCTCCTGAGATTTCAGGGGTGCAGGGATCTGTTTCTCAAGTACGTGAGGTGACGGCTGAACTTATGCAACTGGCCAAAACTAATAACATTGCCATCTTTATCGTAGGGCATGTGACCAAGGAAGGAACCTTGGCTGGGCCGAGAATGTTGGAGCATATGGTGGATACGGTGCTTTACTTTGAAGGGGAGCGTCACCATACCTTCCGTATTTTAAGAGCGGTCAAAAACCGTTTTGGCTCCACTAATGAGATTGGGATTTTTGAGATGCAGTCAGGTGGCTTGGTTGAGGTCCTCAATCCGAGTCAAGTTTTCCTAGAAGAGCGTTTGGATGGAGCAACTGGCTCGTCAATCGTTGTGACCATGGAAGGGACGCGTCCGATTTTGGCGGAGGTTCAGGCTTTGGTAACACCGACCATGTTTGGAAATGCCAAGCGTACTACGACAGGACTTGATTTTAATCGTGCGAGTCTGATTATGGCTGTTTTAGAAAAGCGTGCAGGGCTTCTCTTGCAAAATCAGGATGCCTATCTCAAATCTGCTGGTGGTGTTAAATTGGATGAACCTGCGATTGACTTGGCTGTTGCAGTTGCTATTGCTTCGAGCTACAAAGACAAGCCAACTAATCCTCAGGAATGTTTTGTCGGAGAACTGGGCTTGACAGGAGAGATTCGGCGCGTGAATCGTATTGAGCAACGCATCAACGAAGCTGCTAAACTGGGCTTTACTAAGATTTATGTACCTCAGAATTCCTTGACAGGAATCACTCTGCCTAAGGAAATTCAGGTCATTGGCGTGACAACGATTCAGGAAGTTTTGAAAAAGGTCTTTGCATAATCCGTGACAAATTCTCTTAAAAATGATAAGATAGGAGAAATATTTGACTATCAAATTTTCAAGGAGGGAATCGTGTCGTATTTTGAACAGTTTATGCAAGCTAATCAGGCTTATGTTGCCTTACATGGGCAGTTAAATCTGCCACTTAAACCCAAAACAAGAGTAGCTATTGTGACCTGTATGGACTCTCGTCTGCACGTTGCACAAGCTCTGGGCTTGGCACTTGGGGATGCTCATATCTTGCGGAATGCAGGTGGTCGAGTGACTGAAGACATGATTCGTTCGCTAGTTATTTCCCAGCAACAAATGGGGACAAGAGAGATTGTGGTATTGCACCATACAGACTGTGGTGCTCAGACCTTTGAAAATGAACCTTTTCAGGAGTATTTAAAAGAGGAATTAGGTGTAGATGTGTCAGACCAGGACTTCTTGCCCTTCCAAGATATAGAAGAGAGTGTACGCGAGGATATGCAACTGCTTATCGAGTCTCCCCTAATACCAGACGATGTCACTATCTTTGGTGCCATTTACAATGTTGATACAGGAAGTATGACAGTCGTAGAATTATAAATACTTCATTTAGAAAGAAAGTGTATGAAGAAAAGCAGTATTTTATTTATTTTTATTTTATTGCTATGTATTGGTTTACAGTATGAAACCATCTACTATACGGACGGTTCGAGGTCAGGTGCGGAATATGGACTAATGGGAGTTTCTATCTTTCTAGCTCTCTTTTACATGATTCCGGCTCTTTATTTTCTCTTCCGTATTGGGAAAAAATGGGAATTCCCAAAGAACGCCTTGATTTTGTCTTTATTGGGTGGGATGTTCCTTTCAGGCTGGTTATCTAGCTTTGCGAATACCTATATCCATGATTTGCTGGGTATGCTTTTCCTAGATAGTCCATTTTTAAATGCCTTTGAAAGTGCTATTGTGGCTCCTTTGGTAGAAGAACCCTTGAAATTATTGACACTTGTTTTTGTTTTGGCTTTGATTCCTGTGCGAAAATTAAAATCTTTGTTTTTACTTGGAATTGCTTCCGGTTTGGGATTCCAAATGATTGAGGATATTGGTTATATTCGTACGGATTTGCCAGAGGGCTTTGACTTTACTATTTCGCGAATTTTAGAGCGTATCATCTCAGGAATTGCCTCTCACTGGACTTTTTCAGATCTAGCTGTAGTAGGTGTTTACTTGCTTTACAGAGCCTATAAAGGGCAGAAGGTTGGCAAGAAACAGGGTCTTATTTTTCTAGGTTTAGCCTTGGGAACTCACTTCTTGTTTAACTCTCCTTTTGTTGAATTGGAGACAGAGTTGCCTTTAGTGATTCCAGTGGTTACGGCTATTGCTCTCTATGGTTTTTATCATGCTTATTGCTTTGTTGAGAAACACAATGAGTTGATGACCTAGAATATTTTTCAAAAGAATGATGCAAGGGTACAAATATGGTGTCCTTCTTTTATTTTTGATTGAAAAATAGTGCAAAAAGCGCTACAATGGTAGATGGAAAATCTTGTGAAAAGCACAAGCGATACATATATACCGGAGGAAATCATGTCTTTTTCTGATTTAAAGCTGTTTGCCCTTTCTTCTAATAAAGAATTGGCAGAACGTGTGGCGCAGGAGATTGGGATAGAGTTGGGGAAATCAAGTGTTCGCCAATTTTCAGATGGAGAGATTCAGGTCAACATTGAAGAATCAATCCGTGGGAAACACGTCTTTATCCTACAATCAACTAGTTCGCCTGTAAATGACAATCTGCTTGAAATTTTGATTATGGTAGATGCTTTGAAGCGTGCGAGTGCAGAATCTGTCAATGTTGTCATGCCTTACTATGGGTATGCACGTCAGGATAGAAAGGCGAGAGCGCGTGAGCCAATCACTTCAAAACTTGTCGCAAATATGCTTGAAGTAGCTGGAGTGGATCGTTTATTGACCATCGACTTGCATGCTGCGCAAATTCAAGGATTCTTTGATATTCCTGTGGATCATTTGATGGGTGCTCCTCTGATTGCAGATTATTTTGAGCGTCGTGGTATGGTTGGTTCTGACTATGTGGTTGTCAGCCCGGACCATGGAGGGGTGACTCGTGCTCGTAAGTTGGCAGAATTTTTGAAAACATCTATCGCTATTATTGATAAACGTCGTAGCGTTGATAAGATGAATACTAGTGAAGTTATGAACATCATCGGTAAGGTTGAAGGCAAGACTTGTATCTTGATTGATGATATGATTGATACCGCTGGAACGATTTGTCATGCGGCAGATGCTCTTGCGGAAGCTGGTGCTGTTGAAGTCTATGCAAGCTGTACGCACCCAGTTCTTTCTGGTCCTGCTACGGACAATATCCAAAAATCAGCTATTAAGAAATTGGTTGTTTTGGATACTATCTATCTGCCAGAAGAGCGTTTGATTGATAAGATTGAGCAGATTTCAATCGCTCATCTTCTAGGGGATGCTATCGTACGTATTCATGAAAAACGACCACTTTCTCCACTTTTCGGTATTGAGAAAAAAATTTAATGACCAAGCCTGAGATGGTTCTCAGGTTTTTTCGTCTTTTTTCCGAATAAATATAGTCAATTGAAACAAGAACAAGACAAAAGAGCCTCGTAAAAGGTATTGCAACTTGGTAATACCTTTTTGAGATGCTTTTTGATATGAGCCCATGTCTTCTCAATAGGATTGTACTCAGGTGAGTAGGGAGGAAGGGGTAAAAGTTTATGCCCAAACTCTTCACACAAGAATTCTATTCTAGCTATTCTATTGGAATCTTGCATTATCCATAATAATAACTGAGGGTGTATTTAATGTCGGTAAGAGAAATTTCTGAAACCAAGCTTCAAAAAAGTCGCTCGTCATTGTTTCTTGGTAAGTTATTGGAGCGATTAACTCACCATTTGTTAGCCCTGCAACCAAAGAAATCCCCTGATATCTTCTTCCAGAGACTTTACCTCCTATTAACTGACCTTTTGATGAGCAACCATATTCTCGATAAAAGTAAGTATCGAATCCTGTTTCATCAATATAAACAGGTGCTAAGTGCTTTAAACTATTAAAATTCTTAAGAAATAAGGATACTTTTTCTGGGTCTTGTTCATAGTAGGTGTGGTTCTTTTTTTCGAGTGTACCCCATAAATTTGAGCGCATAGTGGATAGTAGTTGGATGACAGCCAAATTCAGAAGCTATTTCAGTCAAATAAGCGTCTGGATTGTCAGTAAGATAGTTTTTAAGTCTATCTTTATCAACTTTTCTTGGTTTTGTTCCTTTTACTTGATGGTTTAGCTCTTCTGTTCCCTCTTTTAGCCTTAACCAGCCATAAATGGTATTACGTGAGATTTGGAAAACCTGTGATGCTTTTGTTATACTACCTGTTCGCTCACAATAGCCGAGAACTTTTTTACGAAAATCTATTGAATATGCCATAAGAAGATTATACAACATTGTGTACTGTTTTTGGTTCATTTTACTATAGATAGAAGCAGTGAATCTAGCAAACCTAGATTTAAAAATGTGCTATAATGAAAGGAGAGAAAGAATGATTCTAAGACATCCGGGCATTAGCTCAACCAATGATTTGGACGCTAAGAAAATTTTCAGCAATCCAGAAATCACTTGTCAAT
>NZ_VMMV01000070.1:0-7055 GCF_013277375.1 Streptococcus sp. 3613 | reverse complement strand
CTTGAAACTCGTCACGCGTACCACCGCCTGCCATGCTTCGAAGATCACATCCTCCTTTATATTAACGCGGGATGGAGCAGCTCGGTAGCTCGTCGGGCTCATAACCCGAAGGTCGTAGGTTCAAATCCTGCTCCCGCAATAAGGCTCGGTAGCTCAGTTGGTAGAGCAATGGATTGAAGCTCCATGTGTCGGCGGTTCGATTCCGTCTCGCGCCATTTATATATTTTGGAAGGGTAGCGAAGAGGCTAAACGCGGCGGACTGTAAATCCGCTCCTTCGGGTTCGGGGGTTCGAATCCCTCCCCTTCCATTTTACGGGCATAGTTTAAAGGTAGAACTAAGGTCTCCAAAACCTTCAGTGTGGGTTCAATTCCTACTGCCCGTGTTAATAGAATTATGGCGGGTGTGGTGAAGTGGTTAACACACCAGATTGTGGCTCTGGCATGCGTGGGTTCGATCCCCATCACTCGCCTATTTTATATTATTGGGGTATAGCCAAGCGGTAAGGCAAGGGACTTTGACTCCCTCATGCGTTGGTTCGAATCCAGCTACCCCAGTTACTATTTGCCGGCGTGGCGGAATTGGCAGACGCGCTGGACTCAAAATCCAGTGTCCGCAAGGACGTGCCGGTTCGACCCCGGCCGCCGGTATAGTATAGCGTTAGGAACGTAGTTAATCTTCGTTCCTTTTTTGTATTATTTTTGGTATAATAGTAGTTATTCAAATTTTATTTAGATTAAGAAAGTGTAGGGGAGTATGTCTTGTTCTATCGATTTATTAAAACATCGGTATTTGAAAAATATTAAAGAAAATCCTGAATTGTTTGTCGGAATTGAGTTGGAGTATCCTGTTGCAAGTTTAGAAGGGGATGCTACAGATGTTGAAGTTATAAAGGATCTATTTCATTATTTAGTTTCTACTTTGGATCTCACCGTAGCAAAGGTAGATGATTTTGGCAATCTGATCCAGTTAGTAGATCCGATAAGTCAGGATGCTATTTTGTTTGAAGTTTCCTATACTACGATTGAATTTGCGTTTGGTAAGGTTAAAGAGATTCAAGAGGTAGAGAATCGTTTTAATAATTATATGAATGTAATTCAGAGAAAATTAAGTGAATCAAATCATGCTATCGTTGGCTGTGGAATTCATCCTAACTGGGATAAAAATGAGAATTATCCAGTGGCTTATCCACGCTATCAAATGTTGATGGATTATTTGAATTTGAGTAGAAATATTACTAAATCAGATTTACATTATTTCCCTGAATATGGTGCTTTTATCTGTGGGAGTCAGGTTCAGCTGGATATTTCAAAATCCAACTACTTACGGGTGATTAATGCTTTTACCCAAATTGAAACAGTTAAGGCTTATTTATTTGCCAATTCTGAGTTTACAGGTGCGGATTGGGATACAAAAATTTCAAGGGACATCTTCTGGGAAGAATCGATGCATGGCATCTATCCAGAGAATGTTGGGGTTAATACTAGACTTTTTGATGATGAAGATGATTTTTTTGACTATCTCGATCATTCTGCGATTTTTACTGCGGAACGTGATGGACAAACCTATTATTTTTATCCCATTCAGGCTAGGGACTATTTGGCTACATCTGAAATCCAAGCATATGCTCTTAATGGGGATGAGATTCTTATTTACCCTCAAGAGAAGGATTTTGAAACTCATCGTAGTTACCAGTACCAAGACTTAACGACTCGAGGAACAGTTGAGTTTCGTAGTGTGTGTACTCAGCCTCTAGATAAAACCTTCGCTTCTGCTGCCTTTCACTTGGGATTATTAGTTAATTTAGATAAGTTAGAAGCTTACTTAGAAACAGCACCTTTCTTTAAAGAATTTGGGCGAAATTATAAATTTTTAAGACGACAATTTTCTAAGAAAAAGCTTACAGATCAGGAAGAAACTGCGATTATTGGATTTTCCAAAGACTTACTCCTGCTAGCCGAGGAAGGACTGAAGATGAGAAATAAGAAAGAAATGACCTACCTACAGCCTTTGAAAGAAGAATTGAGCCTATAATTTCTCTTACTAAAGGGAGAATTTTCTGAAAAATCATGATATAATGGAAGAGACTATAGATAAAGGATAGAGAGTAATGACATTAGTTTATCAATCAACGCGTGATGCCAACAATACAGTAACTGCTAGCCAAGCTATTTTGCAAGGTTTGGCGACGGACGGCGGTTTGTTTACACCGGTTACTTATCCAAAGGTAGATTTGGACTTTGACAAATTGAAAGCTGCTTCTTATCAGGAAGTTGCTAAGATTGTTTTGTCAGCATTTTTAGATGACTTTACAGCTGAAGAGTTGGACTACTGTATCAACAATGCCTACGATAGTAAATTTGATACTCCAGCTATAGCGCCTTTGGTGAAATTAGACGGTCAATACAATTTGGAACTGTTCCATGGATCAACGATTGCCTTTAAGGATATGGCCTTGTCTATTTTGCCATACTTTATGACAACAGCTGCTAAGAAGCATGGTTTGGTGAACAAGATTGTCATCTTAACAGCGACATCTGGTGACACGGGGAAAGCTGCTATGGCGGGGTTTGCGGATGTGCCTGGTACTGAAATTATCGTCTTTTATCCAAAGGATGGTGTCAGCAAGGTTCAAGAGTTGCAAATGACCACTCAGACTGGTGACAATACTCATGTTATCGCTATTGATGGTAACTTTGACGATGCTCAAACAAATGTGAAGCATATGTTCAATGATGTGGCTCTTCGTGAAAAATTAGCGGCCAACAAGTTGCAATTTTCATCTGCTAACTCTATGAACATTGGTCGTCTGGTACCACAGATTGTTTATTATGTTTATGCCTATGCTCAGTTGGTCAAGACTGGTGAGATTGAGGCTGGTGATAAGGTCAACTTCACGGTACCAACAGGAAACTTTGGAAATATCTTGGCTGCCTTTTATGCCAAACAAATCGGCCTCCCAGTTGGCAAACTAATCTGTGCTTCAAATGACAACAATGTTTTGACAGACTTTTTCAAGACACGTGTTTACGATAAGAAACGTGAGTTTAAGGTAACAACTAGTCCATCTATGGATATTTTGGTGTCTTCAAACTTGGAGCGCTTGATTTTCCATCTTTTGGGAAATGATGCGGTTAAGACAGCTGAACTCATGAATGCTTTGAATAGCCAAGGTCAATATGAGTTGACTAATTTTGATGCAGAGATTTTGGACCTCTTTGCAGCTGAATATGCGACTGAGGAAGAAACGGCAGCAGAAATCAAGCGTGTTTATGAGTCAGATTCTTATATCGAGGATCCACATACAGCGGTTGCCTCAGCAGTTTATAAGAAATACCAAGCTGCTACTGGCGATGCGACTAAGACAGTGATTGCATCAACAGCTAGTCCCTACAAGTTCCCAGTGGTTGCAGTAGAAGCTGTAACTGGGAAAGTTGGCTTGACTGACTTTGAAGCCTTGGCTCAATTACATGAAATCTCAGGCGTTGCAGTGCCACCAGCAGTTGATGGCCTTGAAACAGCTCCTGTTCGTCACAAGACAACAGTGGCAGCTACTGATATGCAAGCAGCGGTTGAGGCTTATCTAGGACTTTAAGACAGAGGGAGTAAACTCGGTTGGGAAACCAACTGAGTTTCTTTTCATCAGGAGGAAGGATTGTTTAAGAAAAATAAAGACATTCTTAATATTGCCTTGCCAGCTATGGGCGAAAACTTTTTGCAGATGCTCATGGGGATGGTGGACAGTTATCTGGTAGCCCACTTGGGCTTGATAGCTATTTCGGGTGTATCAGTAGCTGGTAATATTATTACGATTTATCAGGCGATTTTCATCGCTCTGGGAGCTGCTATTTCCAGTGTTATTTCAAAAAGTTTGGGGCAGAAGGATCAGTCTAAGCTAGCCTATCATGTGACTGAGGCCTTGAAGATTACCTTACTATTAAGTTTCCTTTTAGGAGCTTTGTCCATCTTCGCTGGGAAAGAGATGATAGGACTTTTGGGGACGGAGAGAGATGTAGCTGAGAGTGGTGGACTCTACCTATCTTTGGTAGGAGGGTCGATTGTGCTCTTGGGGTTGATGACTAGTCTGGGAGCCTTGATTCGTGCAACGCATAATCCACGTCTGCCCCTCTATGTTAGTTTTTTATCCAATGCCTTGAATATTCTCTTTTCCAGTCTAGCTATTTTTGTTCTAGATATGGGAATAGCTGGTGTTGCTTGGGGGACTATTCTGTCTCGTTTGGTCGGTCTTGTGATTTTGTGGTTACAATTAAAACTTCCTTATGCGAGGCCAACTTTTGGACTGGATAAAGACTTACTGACTTTGGCAATACCAGCAGCTGGAGAGCGACTTATGATGCGGGCTGGAGATGTAGTAATCATTGCCTTGGTTGTGTCTTTCGGGACAGAGGCAGTGGCTGGAAATGCAGTCGGGGAAGTTTTGACCCAGTTTAACTATATGCCTGCCTTTGGTGTGGCTACAGCAACAGTCATGCAAGTGGCTCGAGCGGTTGGAGAAGATGATTGGAAAAGAGTCGCTAGTTTGAGCAAGCAAACCTTTTGGCTCTCTCTGGTCCTCATGTTGCCCTTGACCTTCAGTATCTATGCTTTGGGTATACCACTAACTCATCTCTATACAACTAATTCTCTAGCGGTGGAGGCTAGTGTTCTAGTGACACTTTTTTCACTACTTGGAATCCCTATGACGATAGGAACAGTCATCTATACAGCAGTCTGGCAGGGTTTGGGCAATGCTCGGCTTCCCTTCTATGCGACAAGTATAGGAATGTGGTGTATCCGCATTGGAACAGGGTATCTGATGGGGATTGTTTTTGGTTGGGGCTTGTCTGGTATTTGGGCAGGAACTCTCTTGGATAATGGTTTTCGCTGGTTATTTCTACGCTATCGTTACCAGCGCTATATGAGCTTGAAAGGATAGGAAATGCAAAAAACAGCTTTTATTTGGGATTTAGACGGGACTTTATTGGACTCTTACGAAGCGATTTTGTCAGGAATTGAGGAAACTTTTGCTCAGTTTGCTATTCCTTATGATAAGGAGCAGGTGAGAGAGTTTATCCTCAAGTATTCGGTGCAAGATTTGCTTGTGCGGGTGGCAGAAGATAGAAATCTGGATGTGGAAGTGCTAAATCAGGTGCGTGCCCAGAGTTTGGCTGAGAAGAATACTCAAGTAGTTTTGATGCCAGGTGCGCGTGATGTGCTAGCTTGGGCAGACGAATCAGGAATTCAGCAGTTTGTTTACACTCATAAGGGGGACAATGCTTTTACCATTCTCAGAGACTTGGGTTTGGAATCTTATTTTACAGAGATTTTAACCAGTCAGAATGGCTTTGCGCGTAAACCTAGTCCAGAAGCGGCTAACTATCTGATAGACAAGTATCAGTTGAATCATGATACTACTTATTATATAGGGGATCGGACTCTGGATGTGGAATTTGCCCAGAATAGTGGGATTCAAAGTATCAACTTTTTAGAGTCGACTTATGAAGGAAATCACAGGATTCAAGGGTTAGCAGATATTCCTTACATTTTTGGGGATTGGGAACGATAAGATTGTGTCAGTTTTGTGACAGAGACCTAACAAACTGTTTCAAGTAACCGAGTTTGTTACAAGGAACAGACAGTTCTGTTAAATAGGCCCGAGAGGGCTTTTTTTCTGCTCTTTTTGTGTTATGATAGACAGGTATTCATTTGAAAGGAATTTGAAAGAATGAAGAAAAGAATATTATTAGCCTCAACGGTAGCCTTGGCATTTGCCCCAGTATTGGCAACCCAAGCAGAAGAAGTTCTTTGGACTGCACGTAGTGTTGAGCAAATCCAAAACGATTTGACTAAAACGGACAACAAAACAAGTTATACCGTTCAGTATGGTGATACCTTGAGCACTATTGCAGAAGCCTTGGGTGTAGATGTCACAGTTCTTGCGAATTTGAATAAAATCACTAATATGGACCTGATTTTCCCAGAAACTGTTTTGACAACGACTGTCAATGAAGCAGAAGAAGTAACGGAAGTTGAAATCCAAACTCCTCAAGTAGATTCTAGTGAAGAAGTGACAACTGCGACAGCAGATTTGACAACCAATCAAGTGACCGTTGATGATCAAACTGTTCAGGTTGCAGATCTTTCTCAACCAATTGCAGAAGCTCCAAAAGCAGTAGAAACTACAAGTACAAAAGAAGTAGCAACAAGTTCAGAAGTTACAGAGACAGTGACTGCTTCGGAAGAAGCGACACCATCTACAGGAACTTCTGTCCCAGAGGAGCAAACAGCCGAAACAAGTAGTGCAGTTGCAGAAGCAGCTCCTCAGGAAATGACTCCAGTTGAGAAAGAGGAAACACAAGCCAGCCCTCAAGCTGCTTCAACAGTGGCACCAACTACAACTCCAGTAGAAGAAAAAGCAACCGAAACAACTGCAATAAGTTCAGAAGAAGCAAGAGAAGCCTCATCAAATGAATCTACAACAGCAGTTTCTACTTATCAACCAGGAGAGAAGAAAACAGTTTCAACAACTTACGCGGCTCCAGCTGCGCCCGATTATGCTGGACTGGCAGTAGCGAAATCTGAAAATGCAGGCCTTCAACCACAAACAGCTGCCTTTAAAGAAGAAATTGCCAACTTGTTTGGTATTACATCCTTTAGTGGTTACCGTCCAGGAGACAGTGGAGATCACGGAAAAGGTTTGGCTATCGACTTTATGGTACCAGAAGGATCAGAACTAGGGGATAAGATTGCGGAATACGCTATTCAAAATATGGCCAGCCGAGGAATTAGTTACATCATCTGGAAACAACGTTTCTATGCTCCATTCGATAGCAAATATGGGCCAGCTAATACTTGGAACCCAATGCCAGACCGTGGTAGCGTGACAGAAAATCACTATGACCACGTTCACGTTTCAATGAACGGATAAACCAGACTTGGTAATATCATTTTGACGAATGAGATCTAGCTTTCATGATAGGAAGTAAGTCTCGTTCGTTTTTTTCTTTGTCATACTCTTCGAAAAATAAATGCAAACCACGTCAGTTTTATCTGCAAC
>NZ_VMMV01000007.1:0-14211 GCF_013277375.1 Streptococcus sp. 3613 | reverse complement strand
TCATTATAGAACTTTCAATATCACATTCGAATCACAATAAATAAAAAAATCTTCCAATTCCCTTGCAAAAATGAAGAAAGTGTGATAACATAGTACGGTATGTAGTGCTAGCACATCCGCTATATTAGATTTAATAGGAGGAAAACACAATGGCTAAAGTATGTTACTTTACAGGTCGTAAGACTGTATCAGGAAACAACCGTTCACACGCGATGAACCAAACAAAACGTGCCGTAAAACCAAACCTTCAAAAAGTTACTGTTCTTATCGATGGTAAACCTAAAAAAGTTTGGGCTTCAGCTCGCGCTTTGAAATCAGGTAAAGTTGAACGCGTTTAATAATAAAAGCAAGGAGACCTCAGGGTCTTTTTCTTTTGACATAGTGAAAAAATCATTTTAAAAGCAGAGTAAATATCCGCTGATACAGTATTCTGCTTTTACACTTGGGCTGAAATATGATAAAATAGAGTATCAACTAGTTGAGGTAAAAAGGATGACTGTAAAAATTAATACAAAAGATGGTCAAATCGAACTAACAGATGAAGTGATTGCAACCGTCGTAGGTGGAGCAGCAACTGAAATTTTTGGTGTGGTCGGTATGGCTAGTAAAAATGCCCTCAAAGATAATTTCCAAGCCCTTCTAGGTAAGGAAAATTATTCCAAAGGTGTCGTCGTAAAGGCAGCCGAAGATGGAAGCATTGCAGTTGATGTGTATACCGTGTTAAGCTACGGAACAAAGATTAGTGAAGTGTCAAAAAACATTCAAGAGCGTGTTGCCTTTAGCTTGGAAAACCAGCTTGGAATTACTGCTCAGACTGTAAATGTTTACATTCAAAATATCAAAGTTGTAGGAGAATAACCGTGTCAAAAATTACTACTAGCTTATTTCAAGAAATGGTGCAGGCTGCATCAACTCGCTTGAATAAGCAAGCTGAATATGTCAATTCATTAAACGTCTTCCCTGTTCCAGATGGAGATACTGGAACAAACATGGGGATGACCATCGAAAATGGAGCTAAAGAAGTTGCAGACAAGCCGGCTTCTACAGTTGGAGAGGTAGCGAGCATTCTTGCTAAAGGGCTTTTGATGGGTGCGCGTGGGAACTCAGGAGTTATTATGTCTCAGCTTTTCCGTGGATTTTCACAAGCCATCAAGGATAAAGACGAGTTAACAGGTCAAGACTTGGCCCTTGCCTTCCAATCAGGTGTTGAAGTTGCCTATAAGGCAGTGATGAAACCAGTTGAAGGAACGATTTTGACAGTTTCTCGTGGGGCTGCTATCGGTGCTAAGAAAAAAGCTGAGCAAACAGATGATGCTGTTGAAGTCATGCGCGCAGCCTTGGAAGGTGCTAAAACAGCTCTAACTAAAACGCCAGACATGCTTCCAGTATTGAAGGAAGTTGGCGTTGTGGACTCAGGTGGTCAAGGATTGGTCTTTATCTACGAAGGTTTCCTTTCTGCCCTTACTGGTGAATATATTGCATCTGAGGACTTTGTAGCGACTCCTGCCAATATGAGTGAAATGATCAATGCAGAGCACCACAAGTCTGTGGCTGGTCATGTGGCGACTGAGGATATCAACTTTGGTTACTGTACTGAAATCATGGTAGCTCTTAAGCAAGGTCCAACCTATGCCAAAGATTTTGACTACGATGAATTCCGTAACTACTTGAATGAACTTGGAGATTCTCTCCTCGTTGTCAATGATGATGAAATCGTCAAAGTCCATGTCCATACAGAAGATCCAGGACTTGTCATGCAAGAAGGTCTAAAATATGGTAGCTTGGTCAAGGTAAAAGTTGACAATATGCGTAACCAACACGAAGCACAGATTGAGAAAGAAACTGCCCAAGTTAGCAAGCCAGCTGAAGAAAAAGAGTATGCTTTGATTGCTGTGGTGGCTGGTAAAGGTCTAGCAGATATCTTCCGTTCTCAAGGTGTGGATTATGTTATCGAAGGCGGTCAAACCATGAACCCTTCAACAGAAGACTTTATCAAGGCTGTTGAACAGGTCAATGCCCGTAACATCATCTTCCTGCCAAATAACAAGAATATCTTCATGGCAGCTCAATCTGCGGCAGAAGTTTTGGAGCAACCAGCAGTAGTGGTAGAGGCTCGCACTCTTCCTCAAGGTTTGACAAGTCTTCTTGCCTTTGATTCAAGCAAGTCCATTGAAGAAAACCAAGAGCGTATGACAGCTGCTCTTAGCGATGTCGTTAGCGGAAGCGTCACAACAGCCGTGCGTGATACAACGATCGATGGTTTAGAAATCCATGAAAACGATAATCTAGGTATGGTGGATGGGAAAATCCTCGTGTCAAACCCTGACATGCACCAAACCTTGGCAGAAACTTTGAAACATATGTTGGATGAAGACAGTGAAATCGTAACCTTCTATGTCGGTGAAGACGGAAGCGAAGAACTTGCCAATGAAATCGCTCAAGAAATCGCAGAAGAATTTGAGGATCTTGAAGTTGAAATCCACCAAGGTCAACAACCTGTTTACCCCTATCTATTTAGTGTGGAATAAGAGCCGATTAATGAAGGACTGAGAAATCAGTTCTTTTTTCTTTTTTAGTAAATGAAAACGGTATCTTTTTAATAAAAACAAAAATAACATTCATAAATAAACGTTAAAATAGAAAATTCAGAAAATTTCTTCTTTTCTCTTGAAAATTTTTTAAAAAATGGTATGATAGTAACAAGTTATTTTTAAGAGGAAAGAAAGGGGAACAATGGAGAAAATCAGTTTAGAATCTCCTAAGACGGGTTCGGACCTAGTTTTGGAAACACTTCGTGATTTAGGAATTGATACCATCTTTGGTTATCCTGGTGGTGCAGTCTTGCCTTTTTATGATGCGATATATAATTTTAAAGGTATTCACCACATTCTAGGACGCCATGAGCAAGGTTGTCTGCATGAAGCTGAAGGTTATGCTAAATCAACTGGAAAGTTGGGTGTTGCCGTCGTTACTAGCGGACCGGGAGCAACAAATGCCATTACAGGGATTGCGGATGCCATGAGCGATAGTGTTCCCCTTTTGGTCTTTACAGGTCAGGTAGGGCGAGCAGGGATTGGGAAGGATGCCTTTCAGGAGGCAGACATCGTGGGAATTACCATGCCAATCACTAAGTACAATTACCAAGTTCGTGAGACAGCTGATATTCCGCGTATCATTACGGAAGCTGTCCATATCGCAACTACAGGTCGACCAGGGCCAGTCGTAATTGACCTACCTAAAGACGTATCTGCTTTAGAAACAGACTTCATCTATTCACCAGAAGTGAACCTACCAAGCTATCAGCCGACTCTTGAGCCAAATGATATGCAAATCAAGAAAATCTTGAAGCAATTGTCCAAGGCTAAAAAGCCAGTCTTGTTAGCTGGTGGTGGAATTAGTTATGCTGAGGCTGCGGCAGAATTAAATGAATTTGCAGAACGCTATCAAATTCCAGTCGTAACAACTCTCTTAGGTCAAGGAACAATTGCAACGACTCACCCACTCTTCCTTGGAATGGGGGGGATGCACGGTTCTTTCGCAGCGAATATTGCCATGACAGAGACGGACTTTATGATTAGTATTGGCTCTCGTTTTGATGACCGTTTGACAGGAAATCCAAAGACTTTTGCTAAGAATTCTAAGGTTGCCCATATTGATATTGACCCAGCCGAGATTGGCAAGATTATCAGTGCAGATATTCCTGTAGTTGGAGATGCTAAGAAAGCCTTGCAAATGTTGCTAGCAGAACCGACAGTTCATAACAATACTGAGAAATGGATTGAGAAAGTTACTAAAGACAAGAACCGTGTTCGTTCTTATGATAAGAAAGAGCGTGTGGTTCAACCGCAAGCAGTTATTGAACGCATTGGTGAATTGACGAATGGAGATGCCATTGTGGTAACAGATGTTGGTCAACACCAAATGTGGACAGCCCAGTATTATCCCTACCAAAATGAACGTCAGTTAGTGACTTCAGGTGGTTTAGGAACCATGGGATTCGGAATTCCAGCAGCAATCGGGGCTAAAATTGCTAACCCAGATAAGGAAGTAGTCTTGTTTGTTGGGGATGGTGGTTTCCAAATGACCAACCAGGAGTTGGCTATTTTGAATATTTACAAAGTGCCAATCAAGGTGGTTATGCTGAACAATCATTCACTTGGAATGGTTCGCCAGTGGCAGGAATCCTTCTATGAAGGAAGAACATCAGAGTCGGTCTTTGATACCCTTCCTGATTTCCAATTGATGGCGCAGGCTTATGGTATTAAAAACTATAAGTTTGACAATCCTGAGACCTTGGCTCAAGACCTTGAAGTCATCACTGAGCATGTTCCTATGCTAATTGAGGTAGATATTTCTCGTAAGGAACAGGTGTTACCAATGGTACCGGCTGGTAAGAGTAATCATGAGATGTTGGGGGTGAAGTTCCATGCGTAGAATGTTAACAGCAAAACTACAAAATCGTTCAGGAGTCCTCAATCGCTTTACAGGTGTCTTATCTCGTCGTCAGGTTAATATTGAAAGCATCTCTGTTGGAGCAACAGAAGATCCGAATGTATCGCGTATCACCATTATTATTGATGTTGCTTCTCATGATGAAGTGGAGCAAATTATCAAGCAACTCAATCGTCAGATTGATGTGATTCGCATTCGTGATATTACAGACAAGCCTCATTTGGAGCGCGAGGTGATTTTGGTTAAGATGTCAGCGCCAGCTGAGAAGCGAGCTGAGATTCTAGCGATTATTCAACCTTTCCGTGCAACAGTGGTAGACGTAGCGCCAAGCTCGATTACCATTCAGATGACAGGAAATGCTGAAAAGAGTGAAGCTCTATTACGAGTCATTCGACCATACGGTATTCGCAATATTGCTCGAACGGGTGCAACTGGATTTACCCGTGACTAAAAATCCAACTTAAATTTGTTAAACCAGCCTAAAAGGCAATAAATGATAGAAAAGAGAGAAAAACTATGGCAGTTCAAATGGAATACGAAAAAGATGTTAAAGTAGCAGCACTTGACGGTAAAAAAATCGCCGTTATCGGTTATGGTTCACAAGGACATGCGCATGCTCAAAACTTGCGTGACTCAGGTCGCGATGTCATCATCGGTGTACGTCCAGGTAAATCTTTTGACAAAGCAAAAGAAGATGGATTTGACACTTACACAGTAGCAGAAGCAACTAAATTGGCTGATGTTATCATGATTTTGGCACCAGACGAAATCCAACAAGAATTGTACGAAGCGGAAATCGCTCCAAACTTGGAAGCTGGGAATGCAGTTGGATTTGCTCATGGTTTCAACATTCACTTCGAATTTATCAAAGTTCCTGCGGATGTAGATGTCTTTATGTGTGCTCCTAAAGGACCAGGGCACTTGGTACGCCGTACTTACGAAGAAGGATTTGGTGTACCAGCTCTTTACGCAGTATACCAAGATGCAACAGGAAATGCGAAAAACATTGCTATGGACTGGTGTAAAGGTGTTGGAGCAGCTCGTGTAGGTCTTCTTGAAACAACATACAAAGAAGAAACTGAAGAAGATTTGTTTGGTGAACAAGCTGTACTTTGTGGTGGTTTGACTGCCCTTATCGAAGCAGGTTTCGAAGTCTTGACAGAAGCAGGTTACGCTCCAGAATTGGCTTACTTTGAAGTTCTTCACGAAATGAAATTGATCGTTGACTTGATCTATGAAGGTGGATTCAAGAAAATGCGTCAATCTATTTCAAACACTGCTGAATACGGTGACTATGTATCAGGTCCACGTGTGATTACTGAGCAAGTTAAAGAAAATATGAAAGCTGTCTTGGCAGACATCCAAAATGGTAAATTTGCAAATGACTTTGTAAATGACTATAAAGCTGGACGTCCAAAATTGACTGCTTACCGTGAACAAGCAGCTAACCTTGAAATTGAAAAAGTTGGTGCAGAATTGCGTAAAGCAATGCCTTTCGTTGGTAAAAACGACGATGATGCATTCAAAATCTATAACTAATTAGAAAGCAAAGAATTTTGCTTAAAATAGTAGCTTCAGCTATTCATGGGATATTAGATATACTTATTTAGGGGTTGAAATCATATGAATATTACCAATTTGTTTTCTATCAAGACAGGATGTGATGAAACTGATAGGCAACTGCAAAAATTATTTTTTCAGTTGGATTTACAATTGGGAGAATTGACAGATCAACTAAGAAAATTAGATTCTAATTTTGTTTCTCGTAGTCAATTTGTAGACACGCTGGATTTGAATGATGTAGAATATAAAGAAGTTTTAAACTATTTTATCTTCCATCGTAATGATAGTGAAGAAAGTTTGGCAGAATGGTTATATGATTGGATTTCCACAAATCGTTATGAACTTCCTAAAGAGTTTTCAATTCGTATGGCTCATAAATATCATGAAAGTGTTGCTGAAGTTTTTGGAGATGAATAACTAAAAAAACAGTCATTAGTGACTGTTTTTTATAGAAAAAGAGGTTTTATATGTTAAGTTCAAAAGATATTATCAAGGCTCATAAGGTCTTGAATGGTGTGGTTGTGAATACCCCACTGGATTACGACCATTATTTATCGGAGAAGTATGGTGCTAAGATTTATTTGAAAAAAGAAAATGCCCAGCGTGTTCGTTCCTTTAAAATTCGTGGTGCCTATTATGCTATTTCTCAGCTCAGCAAGGAAGAACGTGAGCGTGGGGTAGTCTGTGCTTCTGCGGGAAATCATGCGCAGGGAGTTGCCTATACTTGTAATGAGATGAAAATTCCTGCTACTATTTTTATGCCCATTACCACTCCGCAACAAAAGATTGGTCAGGTTCGCTTTTTTGGTGGGGATTTTGTAACCATTAAACTAGTTGGAGATACCTTTGATGCCTCAGCCAAAGCAGCTCAAGAATTTACAGTCTCTGAAAATCGTACCTTTATTGCTCCCTTTGATGATACTCATGTCCAAGCGGGTCAAGGAACAGTTGCTTATGAGATTTTAGAAGAAGCTCGAAAAGAATCGATTGACTTTGATGCTGTCTTGGTCCCTGTTGGTGGTGGCGGTCTCATTGCCGGGGTTTCTACCTATATCAAGGAAACAAGTCCAGAAATTGAAGTCATTGGGGTAGAGGCTAATGGAGCGCGTTCCATGAAAGCTGCTTTTGAAGCTGGTGGACCTGTTAAACTCAAAGAAATTGACAAATTTGCGGATGGGATTGCTGTGCAAAAGGTAGGACAGTTGACCTATGAAGCAACGCGTCAACATGTTCAAACTTTGGTAGGTGTCGATGAGGGATTGATTTCTGAAACTTTGATTGACCTCTACTCTAAGCAAGGGATTGTTGCAGAACCTGCTGGAGCAGCTAGTATCGCCTCTTTAGAGGTTTTAGCTGAATATATCAAGGGGAAAACCATTTGTTGTATCATTTCTGGAGGGAATAATGATATCAACCGTATGCCAGAAATGGAAGAGCGTGCCTTGATTTATGATGGGATCAAACATTACTTTGTGGTCAATTTCCCACAGCGTCCAGGAGCTTTGCGTGAGTTTGTAAATGATATCTTGGGGCCAAATGATGATATCACCCGTTTTGAGTATATCAAGCGAGCTAGTAAGGGAACAGGTCCAGTATTGATTGGGATCGCTTTGGCAGATAAGCATGATTATGCAGGCTTAATTCGTCGAATGGAAGGTTTTGATCCAGCTTATATTAACTTAAATGGGAATGAAACGCTCTATAATATGCTTGTCTGAGGACTAATAAAAAAATATCATATTATTTGCACAACTAATGTATAGGTGTTATAATGATAGTGAAGAAAGGGGGCGATTCCTATGGTTTTAGGAAGCTTATCGTGCTATTTCTACTACAACTCACTATAACACCTATTATTTTCGATTCTGTTTATATTAAGGCGGCAGAATTACTTACTATATATAAGGAAATTTTTTGAAATCCCCAATTGTATATATCCCTAATTTGAGATTTCTCTAAATATAATAGGAATCAAAAAAAATAATCAATGTTTGTGAGATGACTGCTAGGTGAGTTGGTCGAAAAAACTCGTGAGATAGACAATAGTGCTAGACATGCAATAGCTAGTGATACTGATTTTAAATGACTAGCTGGAAAGTGGATATGTAATCAGAAGATGCAAGATTGTACAAAGTAAGTAGTACCGGTTGTGAAATGGATAAGATATAGATAAGGACAGGAAAGGAACCAAAGAAGGAGAAAGA
Organism: Streptococcus sp. 3613; assembly: GCF_013277375.1. Classification (NCBI taxonomy): domain Bacteria; kingdom Bacillati; phylum Bacillota; class Bacilli; order Lactobacillales; family Streptococcaceae; genus Streptococcus; species Streptococcus sp. 3613. The sequence goes on along the minus strand of NZ_VMMV01000007.1, from coordinate 5,992 downwards.
AAACGGAATGATTTAGAGATAGTGAGGAGTGAAAGACTATCTTTAGTGGGCTTGTTGATTTAAAAGGAATAGATAGAATGAAATAGTAAATCCTGTCTATCCTATTAAGAAACTGGTATTCAGCATACGTGAATATTTTTACAAATTTAAAGTTTAATAATGCAATTGTTTTTTAGGAGCATACTGATGGGTTATAGTAAGCGGAAAACTATATATTATCGGCTTTAAAAAGGAAGTAAGAAGATTCTGGGTCATTTATTTTATTGAATATATGTTTTTTTATTGACAAAAGTAGTAAAAACGTATACAATTAAGTATTGTAAAGAAGAAAATAGGAGAAAAACATGGCTAAGTCAAACTTTGAAAAAGTAGAATCAGTTGTTGGCTGGGTTCGTGATAAGAAAATCACAGGCTACCGTATCTCTAAGGAAACGAATGCGCGTGAAATGTCTATCATTGCTCTGGCGCAGGGTCGTGCAAAAGTAAAAAATATTTCATTTGAAACAGCCCTAGGCCTAATTGATTTCTATGAAAAAAATCATGAAAAATTTGAAGATTAATCTTTGGATAACGGCGGATTCTTGACCCTCAAGTAGTAGAGATAGAGAATCTGCCTTTTCATTTTGAGGACAGCAAAAAGACTGCACGGTTGAGGCAGCCTTTTCTTTTTATTTGAGATAGCGTTGAAGGAATTCTTTTGTACGGTCTTCTTTAGGATTGGTGAAGAGATCTTCTGGTTTGCCTTCTTCAGCAATCACACCCTTATCCATAAAGATAACACGGTGAGAGACATCACGGGCGAATTCCATTTCGTGGGTTACGACAATCATGGTCAAGCCTTCCTGAGCCAGATCTTGCATGATTTTGAGGACTTCTCCAACCATTTCTGGATCGAGAGCTGATGTTGGTTCATCAAAGAGAATAGCGTCCGGATTCATGGAGAGGGCACGAGCGATGGCCACACGTTGTTTTTGACCCCCTGAGAGTTGTCTTGGCTTCGCTTGCCAGTAGCGTTCTCCCATGCCGACTTTTTCTAGGTTTTCTTTGGCAGTCTTTTCAGCTTCTGTGCGTTCGCGTTTAAGGACAGTTGTCTGAGCGACAATTGTGTTTTCAAGCACGTTGAGATTTTCAAAGAGGTTAAAGGATTGGAACACCATCCCCAACTTTTCACGGTATTGCGTGAGGTCATAGCCTTTTTCGAGGACATTTTGTCCATGATAAAGGATTTGTCCATCAGTTGGTGTTTCAAGTAGGTTGATGGAGCGTAGGAAGGTCGATTTCCCGCTTCCAGAGCTTCCGATGATAGAGATTACCTCTCCCTTGTGGACAGTGAGTGAAATGTCTTTTAGCACTTCGTTTTGGCCATAGGATTTTTTGAGGTGTTTAATTTCAAGGATTGCTTGTGTCATTATTTAAAATCCTCCGTTTGTATTTGGTTAGCACCTGTAGTATAGGTATCCATGTCCATTCTGCGTTCGATGAAGCGTAGGATACGTGTTACGGTGAAGGTGAGGACAAAGTAAATCACGGCGATGATTGTAAATGTCTGGAAGTATTGATAGGTTTGAGTTGCCACGGTATTTCCTGAGAAATAAAGTTCGACAACAGAGATAACGTTCAATACAGATGTATCTTTGATATTGATGACAAATTCATTACCAGTTGCAGGTAGGATGTTACGGACAACCTGAGGCAGGACAATCTTACGCATGGTTTGGTTATGGGTCATACCAAGAGCAGTAGCAGCTTCAAATTGTCCCTTGTCAACTGCTAGGATACCACCACGGACGATTTCAGTCATGTAGGCACCAGTGTTAATCGAAACGATGAAGATAGCAGCCAGTGTGCGATCAAGGTTGATACCGAAAGCTTGGGCAGTTCCATAGTAGATAACCATCGATTGAACGATCATTGGCGTACCACGGAAAATTTCAATGTAGACATTGAGGATCCAGCCGACTAGTTTTTGTAGGCTATAAATGGCTTTATTTTCAGAGAGAGGAGCAGTACGGAAAACACCAATGGCAAGTCCAATAATGAGACCTGTGATAGTTCCGACGATAGAGATTAAAAGGGTGACACCCGCACCACGCAAGAGTTGTTGCCAGTTTTCAGAAAGAATTTTAGCGACTTGGCTGAAGAAACTACTGCTAGTCTCTTCAGTTGTTGTAGATTCGGCAGGTTGTTCCTTGATCATACGATCCATCAAGGCAACTTGGTCATCTTTTGAAATGGTTTCGATGCTGGCATTGATTTGGCTAATACGATTGTCATCTTTACGAAGTCCAATGGCGATAGCTGTATCTTCTTCCCCAGTTTTGAAACCTGGTTCTACTTGGACCATCTTGAACTTAGAGTTAGCAGCTTCAGCAGTCAGAGCTTCTGGGCGTTCAGAAACATAGGCATCGATGACACCAGCCTCAAGAGCTTGGCGCATTTGAGCGAAGTCTCCCATAGCTGTTTCTTTTTTAGCACCTAAGATTTGTGCAATCAAGTCGTAGAGGTAGACACCTTGTTGAGAAGTGATTTTCGCACCATTAAAGTCATCCAAAGATTTAGCATTTGCGTAGGCAGAATCTTTTTTGATAAGCAAAACTGGTTCGCTAGTGTAGTAACTGCTTGAAAAGGCAATTTCTTGTTTACGCTCGGCAGTAGGACTCATACCTGCGATAATCATGTCAATCTTACCAGAAGTAAGGGCAGGGACTAGACCTTCCCACTTGGTTTTAACAACCAAAGGTTCTTTACCTAAGTCCTTAGCGATTTTCTTGGCGATTTGAACATCGTATCCGTTGGCATACTGGTTGGTTCCATCGATTTTGACAGCTCCATTGCTATCATCATCCTGGGTCCAGTTAAAGGGGGCATATGCTGCTTCCATCCCGATGCGTAAATATTCATCGGCTTGAGCAACATTGACAAGTCCTAGCATCAGCAAGAGACTTGTGAAAATAGATAAGTATATTTTTCTCATGATTTCTCCTATTCTAATCTATTAAAAAATAACTGTCTCCTATTTTATCGAAAAATGCGTAATTTTTCAACATAAGTAAGCCTTTACTTACGAAAAAATGCTATAATGATAAGAAAGATAAAAAGGGGGCTTAGTTGATGAAAAAAACTTTTTTCTTACTGATGTTTGGCTTGTTTTGCCTTCTGCCACTTTCTGTTTTCGCCATTGATTTCAAGATAAACTCTTACCAAGGGGATTTGTATATTCATGCAGACAATACGGCAGAATTTAGACAAAAGATAGTTTATCAGTTTGAGGAGGACTTTAAGGGCCAAATCGTGGGACTTGGACGTGCTGGCAAGATGCCTAGTGGATTTGACATTGATCCTCATCCAAAGGTTCAGGCTGCGAAAAATGGTGCTGAACTAGCAGACGTTACGAGCGAAGTGACAGAAGAAGCGAATGGTTATACTGTGAGAGTCTATAATCCAGGCCAGGAAGGCGACACAGTTGAAGTTGAGCTTACATGGAACTTAAAAAATTTGCTTTTCCTATATGATGACATTGCTGAATTAAATTGGCAACCTTTAACAGATAGTTCAGGGGCTATTGGCAAGTTTGAATTTCATGTAAGGGGAGACAAGGGAGCTGAAAAAACTCTTTTTCCATACAGGGAAACTTTTTAGAGAGGGAACGATTGAAAAGAGTAGCCTTGATTATACTATTCGTTTGGACAATCTTCCGGCTAAGCGTGGAGTTGAATTGCATGCCTATTGGCCTCGAACTGATTTTGCTAGCGCTAGGGATCAGGGATTGAAAGGAAATCATTTAGAAGAATTTAATAAGGTAGAAGACTCGATTGTTAAAGAAAAAGAGCAAAGTAAACAACTCCTTGCTTGGGTCTTACCTTCGATACTTTCTATCTCCTTGTTATTGAGTGTCTGCTTCTATTTTATCTATAGAAGAAAGACCACTCCTTCAGTCAAATATGCCAAAAATCATCGTCTCTATGAACCACCAATGGAATTAGAGCCTATGGTTTTATCAGAGGCTGTCTACTCGACCTCCTTGGAGGAAGTGAGTCCCTTGGTCAAGGGGGCTGGCAAATTCACCTTTGACCAACTTATTCAAGCTACCTTGCTAGATGTGATAGACCGTGGAAATGTCTCTATCATTTCAGAAGGAGATGCAGTTGGTTTGAGGCTAGTAAAAGAAGATGGTTTGTCAAGCTTTGAGAAAGACTGTCTAAATCTGGCTTTTTCAGGCAAAAAAGAAGAAACTCTTTCCAATTTGTTTGCGGATTACAAGGTATCTGATAGTCTTTATCGTAGAGCAAAAGTCTCTGATGAAAAACGGATTCAAGCAAAGGGGCGTCAGCTTAAATCTTCTTTCGAAGCAGTATTAAAAGAGATGCAAGAAGGGGTCAGAGACAGGGTTTTCTTCTGGGGGCTCCCAGATTACTATCGTCCTTTAACTGGTGGGGAAAAGGCCTTGCAAGTGGGTATGGGACTCTCCACTATCTTGCCCCTATTTATTGGATTTGGTTTGTTCTTGTACAGTTTGGACGTTTATGGCTATCTTTACCTCCCCTTGCCAATACTTGGTTTTCTAGGTTTGGTTTTGGCTGTTTTCTATTATTGGAAGCTTCGATTAGATAATCGTGATGGTGTCCTAAATGAAGCAGGAGCAGAGGTCTACTATCTCTGGACCAGTTTTGAAAATATGTTGCGTGAGATTGCGCGATTGGATCAGGCTGAATTGGAAAGTATTGTGGTCTGGAATCGCCTCTTGGTCTATGCGACCTTATTTGGCTATGCGGACAAGGTCAGCCATTTGATGAAGGTTCATCAGATTCAACTGGAAAATCCAGATATCAACCTCTATGTAGCTTATGGCTGGCACAGTATGTTTTATCATTCAAGCGCGCAAATGAGCCATTATGCCAGTGTCGCAAATACAGCAAGTACCTACTCTGTATCTTCTGGAAGTGGAAGTTCTGGCGGTGGTTTCTCTGGAGGCGGAGGTGGTGGAAGTATCGGTGCCTTTTAAAGAGAACTGCCATAGATTGAAAAATATGCTATAATGGAAGATAGAAAAAGGAGTAATCTATGTATCTTATTGAAATTTTAAAATCTATCTTCTTCGGGATTGTTGAAGGAATTACGGAATGGTTGCCGATTTCCAGTACAGGTCACTTGATTTTAGCAGAGGAATTTATCCAATACCAAAATCAAAACGAAGCCTTTGTGTCCATGTTTAATGTCGTGATTCAGCTTGGTGCGATTTTGGCGGTCATGGTAATCTACTTTAACAAGCTCAATCCTTTCAAACCGACTAAGGACAAGCAGGAAGTTCGTAAGACTTGGAGACTATGGCTGAAGGTCTTGATTGCGACCTTGCCTTTACTTGCCGTCTTTAAGTTTGATGATTGGTTTGATACCCACTTCCATAACATGGTTTCTGTTGCTCTCATGTTGATTATCTATGGGATTGCCTTTATCTATTTGGAAAAACGTAATAAAGCGCGTGCTATCGAGCCAAGTGTGACAGAGTTGGACAAGCTTCCTTATACAACAGCTTTCTATATCGGACTCTTCCAAGTTCTTGCCCTTTTACCAGGGACAAGCCGTTCTGGAGCTACAATCGTCGGTGGTTTGTTAAATGGAACCAGTCGTTCAGTTGTGACAGAATTTACCTTCTATCTAGGGATTCCTGTTATGTTTGGAGCTAGTGCCTTAAAGATTTTCAAATTTTTGAAAGCAGGACAGCTCTTGAGCTTTGGACAATTGTTCTTGCTCTTGGTTGCGATGGGAGTCGCTTTTGCAGTCAGCATGGTGGCTATTCGCTTTTTGACAAGTTATGTGAAAAAACACGATTTTACCCTTTTTGGTAAATACCGCATCGTGCTTGGTAGTGTCTTGCTACTTTACAGTTTTGTCCGTTTATTTGTATAAGAAAAACCTTGAAGGGGCAGCTCTTCAAGGTTTTATACTCTTTGAAAATCTCTTCAGACCGCGTCAGCTCTATCTGCAACCTCAA
>NZ_VMMV01000069.1:0-12943 GCF_013277375.1 Streptococcus sp. 3613 | reverse complement strand
TTGAGGTTGCAGATAAAGCTGACGTGGTTTGAATTTGATTTTCGAAGAGTATCAGTAAATACTTTTATTCTGTTCTGTCCATGAAACCAACATACTTACGTTTCAATAGGTAACCCTCCAATTGCTTGATTCCTTCGATACCTGTAGAGATAATGATCAAGAGACTTGTTCCACCAAAGGCAACAACATCAGAAAGACCAAATACATCTTTAGCTGCAATCGGTAAAATGGAAATCACACCAAGGAAGAGGGAACCAACCGTTGCAAGACGACGAAGAAGTTTAGACATATATTCTTCTGTACCTTTACCAGGACGAACTCCATGGATATAGGCACCGCTCTTTTGTAGGTTCTCTGCCGCTTTTTCAGGATTAATCTGTACAAACGTATAGAAGAATGTAAAGAGAATAATCAACAAAGCATACATGGCAATACCAGTTGGAGAAGTGGTTGCCAACATCTCTTGTGCTACCCTTACCCAAGCCCAATCATGACCTGTGGCGCTCAAAAACTGAAGAATCGCCGCAGGCGCTGCAGTAATGGAACTGGCAAAGATAACAGGGATAACTCCAGCAGGGTTTACCTTCAATGGAAGGTAAGAGCTAGATGGAGCACCTTGTGCAACCTTAGTATATTGGATTGGAATTTTGTATTCTGCTTGTTGAACATAAGTTGTAAAGTAAATGATCAACAATACAGTAATAATCAAAATGATTACGAAAATGATAGATGAAGTGATCCGGCTACTTGGGACGTTCACAAAGTAGTCCACATAGATGCCCTGAATCATCTCTGGAATTGAGGCAACAATCCCGGCAAAGATAATCATAGAAACACCATTTCCGTATCCCTTATCTGTAATTTGCTCTCCCAACCAAGTGACAATCATACTACCAGCTGTTAAGATGATACCAATCGTCAGAAAAACTTGGGGAGTTAAAGCAGTTTTAATCAATTGAGCTCCAGCCAAGGTATTAAAACCAGCTGTAATCCCGATAGATTGCACAAAGGCTAGACCAAGGGCAATATAACGAGTAGCTTGGTTCAATTTTCTTCGACCTACTTCCCCTTGTTTTCCCCACTCTACAAATTTCGGTAAAATATCCATTTGTAAGAGTTGGACAACGATAGAAGCAGTAATATAGGGACTAACTCCTAGGGCAAAAATCGAAAAGTTTTTTAGGGCATTCCCCGACACCAAGCTCAACATGTTTAAGAAGGATAATCCACTTAAAGCATTCAAGCTATTGGCATTCACACCAGGAACTGTAATGCTAGTTCCGATACGAAAGACCAAAACGATAAAAATTGTAAATAAAATTTTTGATCGAACCTGCTTGACTTTAAGAGCTTCTCTTAATAATTTAAAAAACATAGGTCACCTCTCTTAGATGACTTCTACTGAACCACCTTTAGCAGTGATAGCTTCTTCAGCTGATTTAGAGAATTTAGCTGCTTTCACAGTCAATTTCTTAATCAACTCACCGTTACCAAGAATTTTAATACCTGACTTTTCAGCTTTAACAATTCCTGCTTCGATAAGAACAACTGGAGTTACTTCAGCACCATCTTCAAAGACGTTCAATTGGTCAAGGTTCACAATTGCGTATTCTTTAGCGTTGATGTTAGTGAATCCACGTTTTGGAAGACGACGGAACAATGGAGTTTGTCCACCTTCAAAACCAAGGCGAACTCCGCCACCGCTACGAGCTTTTTGACCTTTTTGACCACGACCAGATGTTTTACCGTTACCTGATGAAGTACCACGACCAACGCGGTTACGTACTTTACGAGAACCTTCTGCAGGTTTCAATTCATGAAGTTTCATTTTTATTTTCTCCTCTTTTGTAAAATGCTAGCGCCGATAAGGGAGAAAAGGTTGTCTCCCCCATCAACTCGCCTATACGACGTCATCATAGATGACTATATCTAGTTTTAGGGGATGGTATAGTGCACATCCCCTAAAAATTCATTAGTTTACTTCTTCAACTGTTACCAAGTGAGATACTGCAGTGATCATACCACGGATAGCAGCGTTATCTTCTTTAATAACAGAGCTGTTCAATTTGCCAAGTCCAAGTGCTACAACAGTTTTACGTTGTGATGGAATGCGTCCGATTGGAGACTTAGTCAAAGTAATTTTAATTTGAGCCATTTTATCCCCTTTCTTATGCCAAATCAGAAACTGAAATACCACGAAGGGCAGCAACTTCTTCAGCGCGTTTCAATTGTTTCAAACCTTCAACAGTTGCACGAACAATGTTGATTGGAGTGTTAGAACCAAGTGATTTAGATGTAATATCTGCCACACCTGCCAATTCCACAACGGCACGAACTGCACCACCAGCGGCAACTCCAGAACCTTCTACAGCAGGTTTCAACAATACTTTAGCTCCACCGAATTCTGAAAGAACTTCGTGTGGGATTGTTGTTCCAACCATAGGAACTTCGATCAAGTTTTTCTTAGCATCATCTACTGCTTTACGGATTGCTTCTGGAACTTCTTGAGCTTTACCAGTACCAAATCCTACGCGACCGTTGTGGTCACCAACAACAACAAGAGCTGCGAAACGAAGACGACGTCCACCTTTAACAACTTTTGTAACACGATTGACAGCAACTACGCGTTCTTCTAATTCAACTGCATTGTCTTTAAATGCCATTTTCTAGTGTCCTCCTATTAGAATTTCAATCCGTTTTCACGAGCTGCATCAGCCAAAGCTTTCACACGTCCGTGATATAGATATCCACCGCGGTCGAACACCACTTCTGAAATACCTTTAGCGTTTGCACGTTCTGCAACGAGTTTACCGACAGCAACAGCTTGTTCAGTTTTAGTTCCTTTTGAAACTTCTTTATCAAGAGTTGAAGCACTTGCGAGCGTTACACCCGCTACGTCATCAATCACTTGAGCGTAGATGCCTGTATTAGAACGGAATACGTTCAAACGTGGGCGATCAGCAGTTCCAGAGAGTTTTCCGCGAACGCGACGGTGGCGTTTTTGGCGGAGTTTGTTTTTATCTGGTTTTGAAATCACAGTTTTCACCTCTTTAGTTTTAAATCGTGTGCCATGCACAAAGTTGGAAAATAGGTTGGTGGTTGAGAATCAACCACTCAACATTATTTACCTGTTTTACCTTCTTTACGGCGAACGAATTCACCAACGTAACGGATACCTTTACCTTTATATGGTTCTGGTGAACGAAGGCTACGTACGTAAGCAGCTGTTTGACCAACTACTTCTTTTGAAATTCCGCTAACAACGATTGTTGTTGGGTTTGGAAGTTCAAAAGTAATTCCTTCTGGAGCTTCAACTTCGTCTGGATGAGATTTACCAACAGCCAAAACAAGTTTAGATCCTTGAAGTTGTGCACGGTAACCAACCCCGCGCATTTCAAGTTCTTTCTTGAATCCTTCTGATACACCAACAACCATGTTGTTCAAAAGGGCACGAGTAGTTCCGTGGATAGTTTTCATTTCTTTTGAATCGTTTGGACGGTGAAGAGTTACTTCAGTACCTTCCACACGGATTTCAATATCTTTTGAGAACTCACGAGTAAGTTCTCCTTTAGGTCCTTTTACAGTTACAAGGTTGTCATTGTTAGTGATTTCAACACCAGCAGGCAACACGATAACTTTATTACCAATACGTGACATGTTTATTTTCTCCTGTTAAATTGTCAGGCCAGAACGGCCAGTTTTCACGGGGCTAAATCGATTTCTCGATTTAAAGGAACATTTAGGTTTCAATTTCAAAGTGAATCTAGGCATCGTCTCGCAGGCATAACTTTGGGTTAGGCAAGAGACGATAACGAAGAGTCACAAAGAAATTGGGAGCTAAATATTACCAAACGTAAGCGATAACCTCACCACCAACATTCTTTTGGCGTGCTTCTTTATCAGTAAGCAAACCTTCAGAAGTTGAAAGGATAGCAATTCCAAGTCCGTTAAGAACTTTTGGAAGGTCTTCACGTTTTTTGTAGACACGAAGTCCTGGTTTAGAAATACGTTTCAAGTTAGTGATAACTTTTTCACCGTTTGGTCCGTATTTAAGAAATACACGGATGATGCCTTGTTTGTCATCTTCGATGATTTCAACGTTTTTTACAAAACCTTCGCGTTTAAGGATTTCAGCAATCCCTTTTTTGATGTTTGATGCAGGTACTTCAAGTACTTCGTGTTTAGCTTGGTTAGCGTTACGAATACGAGTTAGGAAGTCTGCGATTGGGTCAGTCATAACCATTTTGTTTTTCTCCTCTTACTAGTAGTTTGCAAGTTGCACTTGCTAGTTAATACATGATACAAAGAGCGTAACAGCAAGAGCAAAAATAGGCAATTTGATGCAGGAGCGATGCTCCAAAGAAAATTGGTCTTTTTTTGCCAAAGCCGTAGCTCGTGTTCAAATTGGCTAGCCCAACTGAACCCGGGCTAAACTCTGTGTGAAAAAGATAAACTTTCCTAGAAACCTCAGTTTCTTCGTCAAGTTTCCTATTTTCACTTAGAGTTTTGACGCCCTTGATATCTTAAATTACCAAGATGCTTTTGTTACACCAGGAATTTGACCTTTATGCGCAAGTTCGCGAAAAGCGATACGACTCAGACCAAATTTGCGGTAAACTGAATGTGGGCGCCCCGTAACTCTACAACGATTATGTAAACGAGTCGGTGAGGCGTTGCGAGGTAATTTAGATAAACCTTCATAGTCCCCTGCTGCCTTTAATGCAGCACGTTTTTCAGCATAACGGTCAACAATTTTTTGGCGTTTAGCCTCTCTAGCTACCATTGATTTTTTAGCCATTAGATTTACCTCCTATATTATTTTGCAAAAGGCATTCCAAGGCCTGTAAGCAATGCACGTGACTCTTCGTCAGTGTTAGCAGTTGTTACGATAACAATGTCAAGACCACGAGTTTTGTCAACGTCATCGAAGTTGATTTCTGGGAAAATCAATTGTTCTTTCACACCAAGTGTATAGTTTCCGCGTCCATCAAATGATTTTGTTGGAACACCGTGGAAGTCACGTACACGTGGAAGTGAAACTGAAACCAATTTATCCAAGAATTCGTACATCCGTTCACCACGAAGGGTAACTTTTGCACCGATCGCAACACCTTCACGAAGACGGAAGCCGGCGATTGATTTTTTAGCTTTAGTGATAAGTGGTTTTTGACCTGAGATAAGTGCCAATTCTTCAGCAGCTTTTTCAAGGCTTTTAGCGTTTGATACAGCTTCACCAACACCCATGTTCAAAACGATCTTATCTACTTTAGGCACAGCCATCACTGATGAGTAGTTGAATTGTTCTGTCAAAGCAGGAACTACTTCATTAAGATATTTTTCTTTTAAACGATTTGCCATTATACTTCTCCTTTCCTTCGTGATTAATCAAGCACTTCGCCTGATTTTTTGTTGTAGCGAACTTTTTTACCGTCTACAAATTTGTAACCAACACGACCAGCTACACCATTTTTGTCCAAAACTTGAACGTTTGATACATGGATAGCTGCTTCTTTCTCGATGATACCACCTTGAGGAAGCTCGTTAGTTGGACGTTGGTGTTTCTTAACGATGTTAACACCTTCAACGATAACTTTGTTTACTTTTGGAAGGGCAGTAAGGACAACAGCTTCTGTTCCCTTATCTTTACCAGCGATTACGCGAACTTTGTCGCCTTTTTTTACAAACATTAGGTTTCTCCTTGATTTTTCTTACGCCCATAAGGGCACCCTAACTTGAAGCTAGGGGACTAGTTTGTTTGTTTTTGCTCTTCGAAAATCAAAGCAATCCTTCGTCAGTTTCAACTCACCTAACTTAAGTTATGCTTTCGTTTTACTTCCTAGACTTGTTTTAATTTTCTTTGAGCAACCAATTAAAGTACTTCTGGAGCAAGTGACACGATCTTCATGAAGCCACCTTCACGCAATTCACGTGCAACTGGGCCAAAGATACGTGTTCCGCGAGGAGTTTTGTCTTCACGGATGATAACTGCTGCGTTTTCGTCAAATTTGATGTATGAACCATCAGCACGACGAGCACCTGATTTAGTACGAACGATAACTGCTTTAACAACGTCACCTTTTTTAACCGCACCACCAGGAGTAGCTTGTTTTACAGATGCCACGATAACATCACCGATGTTTGCAAATTTACGTCCTGAACCACCAAGAACTTTGATAGTCAAGATTTCGCGAGCACCGCTGTTGTCTGCGACTTTCAAACGAGTTTCTGTTTGAATCATTTCAGTTTTCTCCTTTCAGGTTTGATTAGATGATGACCGCTTCTTCAACAACTTCTACAAGACGGAAACGTTTTGTAGCTGAAAGCGGGCGAGTTTCCATGATACGTACGATATCGCCTTCTTTGGCAACATTGTTTTCATCATGAGCTTTATATTTTTTAGAGTAGTTAATACGTTTACCATAGACTGGGTGGTTACGTTTTGTTTCAACTACAACTGTGATTGTCTTGTCCATTTTGTCAGATACAACACGTCCAACAAGAACTTTACGATTATTGCGTTCCATTGAAATTTCTCCTTCCCTAGTCTATTATTTCGCTTCAGATTGAACTGTTTTGATACGAGCGATTTGTTTTTTAACTTCTTTCAAGCGAGCTGTTTGTTCCAATTGACCAGTAGCAGCTTGGAAACGAAGTTCAAACAATTCTTTTTTCAATTCGTTTTCGCGCTTCGCGAGTTCTTCTTGAGAAAGACCACGAAGTTCTTTAACAAATTCTTTTACTTCATTAAGTTTCATGCCTTCTCCTTATTCTGCTTCACGTTTTACGAATTTACATTTAACTGGCAATTTGTGGCTAGCAAGTCGAAGCGCTTCACGTGCAATCTCTTCAGATACACCAGCGATTTCGAACATCACTTTACCACGTTTAACTGGTGCTACCCAACCTTCAGGTGCCCCTTTACCAGATCCCATACGCACACCGATAGCTTTAGCAGTGTATGATTTGTGTGGGAAGATTTTAATCCAAACTTTACCACCACGTTTCATGTAACGAGTCATGGCGATACGAGCAGCTTCGATTTGGCGGTTAGTAATCCAGTGGCTAGTTGTAGCTTGAAGACCGTATTCACCGAATGCTACTTCTTTTCCACCTTTTGCTTCACCGCGCATTTTTCCACGGAACTCACGACGGTGTTTAACACGTTTAGGTACTAACATTGGTTATTTACCTCCTTTAGTGTTTTTACGAGCTGGAAGAACTTCACCACGGTAGATCCATACTTTAACACCAAGTTTACCGTATGTAGTATCTGCTTCTTCCCAAGCGTAATCGATATCTGCACGAAGTGTGTGAAGCGGAACAGTTCCTTCAGAGTATCCTTCAGCACGGGCGATATCTGCACCGTTCAAACGACCTGATACTTGAGTTTTGATTCCTTTAGCTCCAGCACGCATTGCACGTTGGATTGCTTGTTTTTGTGCACGACGGAAAGCAACACGTTGCTCCAATTGACGAGCAATTCCTTCACCTACAAGGTGAGCATCCAAATCAGGTTGTTTGATTTCGATGATGTTGATGTGTACTTGTTTTCCAGTCAATTTGTTAAGTTTTGCACGGAGTGCATCAACGTTAGCACCACCTTTACCGATAACCATACCTGGTTTAGCAGTGTGAAGTGAAACGTTAACTTTGTTTACTGCGCGTTCGATTTCAATAGTTGAAACTGCTGCGTCAGCAAGTTCTTTTTGAACGAATTTACGGATTGCAAGATCTTCATGAAGGTAATCCGCGTATTCTTTTTCAGCATACCATTTGGCATCCCAATCACGGATGATGCCGACACGCATACCAATTGGATGTACTTTTTGACCCACGATTTTACCTCCTTATTTTTCTGCAACAGCTACAGTGATGTGAGCTGTACGTTTGTTGATTGGTGAAGCTGAACCTTTCGCACGTGGACGGAAACGTTTCATAGTTGGTCCTTCGTTTGCGAATGCTTCAGATACTACCAAATTAGCTTTATCCAAACCAAAGTTGTTTTCAGCGTTAGCTACAGCTGAGTTCAAAACTTTCAAGATGATTTCAGCAGCTTTGTTTGGAGTGAATGTCAAGATTGCGATTGCATCGGCTACGCTTTTACCACGGATGTTATCAAGAACAAGACGTGATTTACGAGGTGAAACACGTACTGTACGAGCCATTGCTTTAGCTGAAGTAATTTCTGCCATTTATGTTCTCCTTATTTTCTACGTGTTTTCTTGTCGTCTGCAGCGTGACCTTTGTAAGTACGAGTTGGTGCAAATTCACCAAGTTTGTGACCTACCATGTCTTCTTGGATGTAAACAGGTACGTGTTTACGTCCGTCATAAACTGCAATAGTGTAACCAATGAAACTTGGGAAGATCGTTGAACGACGTGACCAAGTTTTAATAACTTTTTTCTTTTCGTCGTTAGCTTGAGCTTCAACTTTTTTCATCAAATGCTCATCGACGAAAGGTCCTTTTTTAAGACTGCGTCCCATTTTTATATTTTCTCCTTTAAATGTTGTACCACAGCGGCTTGCGCTCACATGGAGCGCTACCGAGCTGGCGGATTTACTAGTTGCTTAAGCGACTAGTTTAATATTATTTCTCGTTGCGACGACGAACGATAAGTTTGTCAGATTTCGCTTTCTTATTACGAGTTTTAAGACCAAGAGCAGGTTTGCCCCATGGAGTAGATGGTGCTTTACGACCAACTGGTGCTTTACCTTCACCACCACCGTGTGGGTGATCGTTAGGGTTCATTACAGAACCACGAACTGTTGGGCGGATACCTTTCCAACGGCTACGTCCCGCTTTACCAAGGTTTACAAGTCCGTGTTGTTCGTTTCCGACAACACCAACTGTAGCACGGCAAGTTCCAAGAATCATACGAACTTCACCTGATTGAAGACGAACAAGAACGTATTTACCTTCTTGACCCAATACTTGAGCAGATGCTCCAGCAGCACGTACCAATTCACCACCACGACCTGGTTTCAATTCGATGTTGTGGATCAAAGTACCAACTGGGATGTTAGCAAGTGGAAGAGCGTTTCCGACTTTGATATCTGCTTCTGGACCTGAAACGATACGTTGACCTACTTCAAGACCTTTTGGAGCGATGATGTATGCTTTCACACCGTCAGTGTAGTGTACAAGAGCGATGTTTGCAGAACGGTTTGGATCGTACTCGATTGTTTTAACAACCGCTTCAACGTTGTCTTTGTTACGTTTGAAGTCAACCAAACGGTAGAAACGTTTGTGTCCACCACCTTGGTGACGAACAGTGATACGACCGTTGTTGTTACGACCAGCCTTGCTCTTCAATGCAACAAGCAATGATTTTTCAGGAGTGCTTGTTGTGATTTCAGCGAAATCCAAAGAAGTCATATTACGGCGACCGTTTGTTGTTGGTTTATAAACACGAATTCCCACGATATTTCCTCCTTAGATTATTCAGCTTCAGCAGCAAACAACTCGATTGCTTTTGAATCAGCTGTAAGTGTGATGATAGCTTTTTTAGTTTTGTTAGTAAAACCAGTGTAACGTCCAACACGTTTAGCTTTTGGTTTTACGTTGATTGTGTTAACATTAGCAACTTTAACACCTTCGAAAGCAGCTTCAACAGCTTGCTTGATCAAAAGTTTGTGTGCACGAGTGTCAACTTCAAATACATATTTTCCTGCTTCAAGTTGAGCCATTGAGCTTTCAGTGATGACAGGTTTTTTGATAACATCATACAAATTCATTATGCAAGAACCTCCTCGATTTTAGAGATAGCTGCTTGAGTAACAAGAAGTTTGTCACTATTTGCGATGTCAAGAACACTTGCAGTTGTAGCAGTCGCAACTTTCACGTTTGGAAGGTTACGAGCTGAAAGAGCTGCGAATTCGTTTCCTTCTCCAAGAATAACAAGGACTTTAGAATCGATGCTCAAAGCTGCAAGAACTTTTGCAAATTCAGCAGTTTTTGGAGCTGTAAATTCAAGAGAATCAACGGCTACAAATTTATTTTCAGCAACTTTTTCTGAGTAAACAGATTTAAGCGCAAGGCGACGAACTTTTTGAGGAAGTTTGTACGCATAGCTACGTGGAGTTGGTCCGAAGACGATTCCACCACCACGCCATTGTGGAGAGCGGATAGAACCTTGACGAGCACGTCCAGTTCCTTTTTGACGCCATGGTTTGCGTCCGCCACCTGAAACAGCTGAGCGGTTTTTAACTGCGTGAGTTCCTTGACGAAGGCTAGCACGTTGGCTGATGATCACATCAAACACAACAGATTGGTTTGGTTCGATACCAAAGATTGCATCGTTAAGAACAACTTCGCCAGCTTGTTTACCAGTTTGGTCGAATAATGTTACATTTGCCATTTTGACTGTATTCCCCTTTCCTTATTATTTACCAGCTTTAACTGCTGACTTGATAGTGATAAGAGATTTCTTAGCACCTGGTACGTTACCTTTGATAAGGATAACGTTCTTTTCTGGAACAACTTGTACAACTTCAAGGTTTTGAATTGTTACGCGGTCACCACCCATACGTCCTGCAAGGTTTTTACCTTTGAATACGCGGTTAGGTGCAACAGGCCCCATAGAACCTGGACGACGGTGGTAACGAGAACCGTGAGCCATTGGTCCACGTGATTGTCCGTGGCGTTTGATAACACCTTGGAAACCTTTACCTTTAGAAGTACCAGTTACGTCAACAACGTCTCCAGCTGCGAATGTTTCAACTGTGATTTCAGCACCAACTTCCAAGCCTTCAACGTTTTTGAATTCACGAATGAAGCGCTTAGGAGCCGTGTTAGCTTTCGCTACATGTCCTTTAGCAGGTTTGTTGCTCAATACTTCGCGTTTGTCATCGAAACCAACTTGGATAGCGTTGTATCCGTCTGTTTCAACAGTTTTAACTTGAAGAACAACGTTTGGAGTTGCTTCAATAACTGTTACAGGGATCAATTCGCCAGCTTCAGTGAAGATTTGAGTCATTCCCACTTTTTTCCCTAAGATTCCTTTTGTCATGAGAAAATAGTTCCTTTTCTATATTTTTTATTCAAAAAGTTTTTAACGAGCGTTTTTTATGCTCAGGTCTAAGATACAAAGGGCGTCAAACTCAAAGTGAAAATAGGAAACTGACGCAGTGTCTAGCAGACACTAGGAAGTTTATCTTTTTCACACCGAGTTTAGCCCGTGTTCAATTAGATTGAAACACCAGCCTCTGCTCTTTTATATTTTAGATTAAAGTTTAATTTCTACGTTTACACCACTTGGAAGATCCAATTTCATCAAAGCATCAACTGTTTTTTGAGTTGGGTTAACGATATCGACCAAACGTTTGTGTGTACGCATTTCAAATTGTTCGCGAGAGTCTTTGTATTTGTGAGTCGCACGAATAATTGTGTAGAGGCTACGTTCAGTTGGAAGTGGGATTGGACCCGCAACTTGTGCACCTGTACGAGTAGCTGATTCTACGATTTTTGCAGCCGCTGTGTCAAGCGTACGGTGTTCGTAAGCTTTCAAACGGATACGGATTTTTTTGTTTGCCATTTTTTTCTCCTTTTCGTCTATTTAAGATAATAGGCTAGCTCCACAAGAAAACCGACGCGGCGTTGCGTGGCAATACAACCGAGCGTGTCGCAACCTCTTGCATCAAAGCTAAAGCTATAATTTACAGCACCATAATAGAATAACACAAAGCCCCTGCGATTGCAAGGGATTTGTTAGGTTTTTTTCTTTTTTTTGGGATGAAATCGCTTTTGATAAAAAGTTTTACAAAAAATCAAGAAATAAAACAGCGAAAGCGTTGTCAAATTAAAAATAATAGAGTATAATAAGAGATGTAAATATAATTTAAAAAATAGGACAAACCAAAACAAAAACGGAGGGGGAGATGTTTTAAGAAAAAATTATTATACCTTCATTGAGAGGACTAATTTTAGTTCTCAAAAATATTGGTAGAATTTGTGGGAGTTTAGCAAGCTCTCGCCAATGAATGAAATTAGTTAAGATGTTGTAAATGGAACTATAAACTAGATTTTCTTCAATAAGATTGGAATGTGAGTAAGCTATGATTAGAAAAAAATTTTTATTAGCGATTATTGGGATTATTTTGCTATTTTTGGGGTATTGGGGCTGGAAAGTATATCAAGACAGTACAAGAGAAATTATTCCACTAGAGTCTTTACAAGTAACGGTAATAAAAACCGATAAAGATTATTCTATATCTGTTAAAGCAGATTTAGATAATTTTGAACAACTCTCAAATTATCAAGCAATACAAATAAGTAATGATGTCTATTTATATTTTATGAAAACGAAGGCAATTTTTAAAAAAAATACAGTAGATGCAGATTTATCAAATATCTTGGTTGGCAATATAAACCAAGCCATCAACAACATATATGTCGTTAGTGGCAATGATATTATCGTTAAATTTAATGATAGTAAGTATAATCACATCAATGTTTTGAAGTATACTGATAGAAAATTGTTGCTTCGTTTAAATTAAAAAGCGCATTACTTAATAAGAAAGGAAAAAATATGTTAAGAAAATTTAAATCATTAATATTTCTGTCTCTTGCTTCACTATCTCTTATTTCTGGGACTGCTGCATTCGCCGCACAAGGTTCATGGTTTTCTAATTTCCAATTTGACGTAAACGGTGTTTCAGGAGTAGGGACCTCTAATTCTTTTAATGAGGTAGGTCACTTTACTTTTAGAGTAATCCGAGCAGATGGTTCTTGGATTGGCTATAGTAATCACACAATAGGGCCTAATCAATCAGCTTCTAATAGTTACTGGGGGCAACCTGCTTTAGATAGACAGGGGCAAGTTATTATAAACAATAGATATTGGCATACACCTTGGTTTAATTCATAAAAACTTTATGTGTCTGAATATTAGTACTTTTGGCTAATGTCTAACCCTTCAAAATAGCAAAAATAAAAGTTGAGTT
>NZ_VMMV01000068.1:0-18941 GCF_013277375.1 Streptococcus sp. 3613 | reverse complement strand
TAAATCGGGATTTTACAAGTAGATTAAGCTCTTCAAGTTGTTCTTGTCTCCTTAAAATCAGCTTGCTTAACAAATCCAGCTCACTTGCAATTCTTTGTTGCTCTCCCAAATTTGTATATGGAACCATAATATTATCAAAATATTTTTTAGTTAAATGTTTCATTGTGGAACCATGAGTATGTTTTACAGCATCTTGTAAACCTTTTTCAACAACATATTTAAAATACGATTTATCTATATCTATCTTATCAAAAACCACTTTAAAAATGTGCTGATTTAACACTGCGGATCTTCCACACCAATGAAAAACCCCTAATGTACCCGACCACGAAATAAGGATATCACCAGCTTCAACAATGTATTTTTTATCAATCGTACCCGAATAATAATTTATCTCTGTTGAAGTTTTAGTCAGATTCTGTATTCTGATAATCTCTTTCCCTTCAGATGACCAATCTTGAGGTTTAAAAGCATAGCCATTGATAAAAGTAGCCACTTCCCCTAATTTCACTTTCTTCATGCAACCACCTCCTCGAAATATCGGGATTTGACGAGCAAGTTTAGTTCATCTAACTGCAATTTTCTTTTAGTAATAAGCCTTTTAATCGTATTAAGAATACAGATAATGTTCTCTTGTTCTTCGATACCTAGCAATTCTAATTGTAAATCAAGTAATATATTCTTGTTTAAATGAGGAATTGTTGCCCCTGTTGAATGATCTCGTAAATACTGCGATTTACTTTCCAAAAAGACTCCCAAGTAATCTGATATAATTTTTTCTTTGTATCGCTCATTCTTTTTTAAGACCGTAATTGTACTACCAACAGCTCCCGATAACCCATAGCCAACTGTTCCTGCATTAGCACCATCCCATGCTATCAGAATATCATCTGGTAGTGCTTCAGTCATATTTAAACTTTCAGTGAATTTTAAATTATTATTATTTCTTAAATCATCTATTTGAATATAACGTTGGCTTAGAGTTGTTTGTTCAGCAAGTACAGTGGCTTTCTTGCCTTTTTTTAGAGATAAGACTTCCCCCAACTTCACTTTTTTCATACAGCCACCTCCCTACTTGAGTAATTTTTCTAATTCAGCCAAGCCAGCTTGAATTTCTTTTTCTAAATCATTGATTTTCTTTAAGATGACTTCTGTTGGTTCATACTCAACTTTTTCATACTCAATCTCTTTATATTTATTGATAGACAAATCATAATCATTTTCCTTTATCTCATCAACTGGAACAAAGAAAGATTGATCCGTTCTCTGACGTTCTGCTTCTTTTTCAAGATGATGAAAGCGTTCGATAATATCTGAAATATCATTGTCGCTAATCGGTTGTCGCTTATCATCCAAACTTAAACCATCCGCTTTCATATCGTAAAACCAGACCTTGTCAGTACCACCATTGCCAGTTTTTGTAAAGATGAGAATGGCAGTTGAAACTCCAGCATAAGGCTTGAAAACACCACTAGGCATTGAGATTACAGCATCAAGCTTATGGTTCTCTACAATTTCCTGACGAATTCCTTTATGAGCTTTCGACGAACCAAAAAGGACACCATCAGGTACGATAACTGCTGCTCGTCCACCTGGTTTTAAAGTTCGCAAGAAAAGAGAAAGAAAGAGTAATTCTGTTTTTTTGGTTTTTACGGTTGCAAGAAGGTCATTAGAGGTTGAATTGTAGTCAAGTGAGCCCTTAAAAGGAGGATTTGCTAAAACCAAAGTATATTTATCGGCTTCTTCATTATCTTGAGACAGCGAGTCAAGGTAACTGATTTGTGGATTTTCTACTCCATGTAGCATCATGTTCATCGCCCCAAGTCTCAACATAGTCGTATCCGTATCATTTCCATGAAACATCTGATTATGAAAATGATTGATATTATCTGTATTGGTTTCCCATTCATCTTTCTTACGCTTTAAGTAACGGCTAGCAGATACTAAGAAGCCAGCAGAACCCATAGCGGGATCTGAGATGATATCTTTGATGGTCGGTTGCATCAACTCAACCATCATATCGATGATGTGACGAGGTGTACGGAACTGTCCATTTTTACCTGCGGTCGACAATTTTGATAACAGATATTCATAGATATCTCCGATATCAGTAATACTTTGTTTGTCATTATCAAAATCTATATCTAATCCCCTAGTTGGAAAAACATCTAAGATAGAAATTGCCTTTTGAAGCGTAGCAGGTTTATTTATTTGAAAAATAGCTTCTCGCATATATCGTGAAAAGGCTGTATCATCTGTATCCCCCTTGAGATTTTTAATAAACGGAAAAATCTCCTGAGTCATTAAACGATAAACTTCCTGAGCATCTCCTATATTTTTAAAAGTTGACCAACGGTATTCAGGTTTATCTTTTGGAAAAACTCCCTCATAAGGAATCCCTAAAAATTCAGCATCACTTTCACGTCCAAGTTCGACACTATCCAAATCTTTCATAAATAAGAGATAAGTCAACTGTTCAATATTTGTTAAAGGATTTGCATTTCCTTCTGTCCAAAGAATTTCCCACAACTGATCGATTTTATTTTTTAATTCGCCTGTAATCATATCTTCCCTTTTCTTTAGTTTTTAAAACTTAGTAATATCATTATTTTATCAGATTTCAAACAAAGCTTCAATTAACTATATCTATGCGTCACCTGAATATTTTATACTCTTCAAAAATCTCTTCAAACCACGTCAGCTTCACCTTGCCGTAGGTATATGATACTGACTCTGTCAGTTCTATCCACAACCTCAAAACAGTATTTTGAGCAACCTGCGGCTAGCTTCCTAGTTTGCTCTTTGATTTTCATTGAGTATTAATAGACTTGTTTGGTATCTTGAAAACTATATCGTATAGGTGTCGTCATGGATCCTTTTAGCTGATTTAAGGATACGAAAGCACAATACTATGACTCAATTGAAGTATTAAAATTCAATTTCTGACCACCTAATCCTGCTTCAAATAGTTATCGAACAAGTTTTATGATAGCTACCTTATTAGGATGCTCTTACTTTTTATCAGACAAAACAAAAGGATTAAGGGAGTGAATTTCCTTAATCCGATAGTCTCTTAAGCCTGACGCTGACCAAAATCCTTAATCATCTGATCCATTTCTTGTCGACTAGGAGTTGTCAACATATACAGGTAATCTCCTTGAAGTTCCGCAAAGGCCGCTGGCATGATTTTTTTAACCTTGAACTGCTGGCTATATTTGTCAAGCAAATCCTCTTCTGAATAAACATAGTGAGCATTTGCACGGCGAGAAGTAGCCAAACAATACTGAGGTTCAAATTCTGACGCTGGGAACTCTTCTCCTGCTACAATAGCTGCATAGCCACGATAGAGGTCCAAGGAATGAGCAAAATTATAAACATCAATTGTAAAACCACCTGCAGGACGGTTATTGTACTCAATGGCAATGTAGTCGTCCCCGTCACGGAAGAACTCAATATGGAAGAACCGTTCTCTCATACCAAATTCTTTGACAATTGCCTCACCATATTTACGTAATTTAGGATCCATATCCTTGAGAACGTAATAAGAATTGTCCATCTTGTAAATCATGAGATCAAGCGGTGTATAGGCGTAGTCAAAGGTCGTTGAGAAGACAATTTTACCATCCTTGTCCACAAGACCATCAAAGGTGCAAATTTCGCTGGAAGTGACAAATTTCTCAAAGAAATAAACAGTTGAATGATCCCACTCAGTCTTGAAGTGATTGATATCGTCTTCTGTCTCAAGTTTAAAGGTTGCGGCTGCTCCCACTCCATTGTCAGGTTTGGCAATCATTGGAAGACCGATTTCGTTCACTGCTTGATCAACATCTGCTTCCGTCTTGATAACAGCTCCAGGGACCACGGGGACACCTGCTTTTTTGAAGAGTTTCTTCATTTCAGACTTAAATTTCGTCTTTTTGAGATTCTCTGGTTTGGCACCAAAAACATTAAATTGCTCTCTGAGTGCTGCGTCCAGCTCAAGCCAGTATTCATTATGAGACTCGATGCGATCAAGCGGGCCATGTTTATAAAAGAGAAAAGCAACTGCTCGTTTGACTTCGTCTATGTTCTCAAGATTGTCAACACGGAAATATTCGGTCAGGCTATTGCGTAAAGGCTCATCCAATTGCTCGTATGGTTCTTGGCCAATTCCCAAGACAGTGATGCCTTTATTAGCTAGTTCAATGGTAAACTGTTGAAAGTTTTGTGGATAATAGGGAGAAATAACAAGGTAATTCATAGGTAACTCCTTTTATAAATAGAGATGACCGAGGAAATAAGGCATTTGTTTGCGCCACCATTCCCAGTCGTGGGCGACATCGTGTCCCCATTCAGCAAACCAGGCTGGAATTTGTTTCTGGTCAAAGGATTCTTTGAGCTTGTAGAAAGATGGTAGACCATCTTGTTCCCAGGCACCAAGACCCGTACACAACACAATCTCTGCCTGACGATAACGGTCAATAAACCAGCCGTCGTTCTGGTTCCAGATATAATCTACTGGCGAGTTTTGGTAAATAGCATCATCGTTGTAGTAATCACCGACAAAGAAACGTGCGTCGTAAACACCACTAAGAGCTATCACCTTGGTAAAGACATCTGGATGCTGGAGGAAGAAATTGAGTGCATGATAGGCTCCCATAGAGCAACCTGTCGTCATCATGCCATCAAACCAACCTGTCTTGTGCTTGATAAAAGGAATGGCCTCCTCAATCACATAACGTTCGTAGGCACGGTGCATTTCCGCTTGGTCATGAGCATTTTTCCAAGTAGCCAACCAGCTCTCGCTGTCTACACTGGAGAGGGTAAAGAACTGAACACGGCCTTCCTCGATAAAGGAAGCACAGGCATCAATCATGCCAAAATCATAGTATTCGTTGTGACTACCACCTGATGAAGCAAAGACCACAACTGGAATCCCAGCATGACCATAACGGTTAAGGTACATTTCACGGTTAAGATTGCCACTCCAGTGGCTGAGATGTTCAATATGCATTTCGTTTTTTTCCTTTCTTAACTTACCATTTTTCTGCAAAAAATCTCAGACAATCTGGTAGATTTTCTGACCAAGGGATTTCACTATGGATGGCACCAGACTGAACCTTCAGCACAAGATTATCCAGATGTACTCCCCCTGCTATCAAATCATGGTAATAGCGAAGCGATGAGTCGATATAGGCTTGTTTGATATTGCCAGCCATCAAGGTCTTGTCTGTATCATCCGCTTCTTCCGTTCCCACATAGATGAAGATGCGCTGGTCAGGCGATAGTTGCTGACGCTCGATATAGCGGTTAAAGGCTTCTTGGTGGAGCCAGTTGGCAGATGAAAAGACACCTAGACAACCAATTTGGTCTTGGTATTCCAAACCGATAAACTGGGTAATATTCCCTCCTAATGAGGAACCAATCATGGCTGTATGCTGGCGGTCTGCTTTTGTACGATAAGTTTCATCGATAAAAGGCTTGACCACCTCCATGACAAACTCGGCATACTCCACACCCTTACCGCCAAACTGCTGGCCTGGAATAGGAGATTCTTGGAACTTCCAAGCCGCATACTCATTCATCCGCCCCATACCGTCATTATCAATGGCTACGACAATCATGCGACTGATATCAGGATTACGTTTGATGGCTGGGATAATCTTCCATGAGTGACCAATAAAGGATTCTTTACTATAAAAGACATTTTGCCCGTCATGAAAGTAAACAACAGGATAGGAACGATTCGTGTCTTTCTCATAATCTTTAGGCAGAAGAACACGCACACGGCGCTCCTTACCTGTATAAGGAACCTTGAGCTTGTGTTCTTTCATTTTTAGATAAAAGTAGGAATGATTCATTGTCAGAAAACTCTCTATATTCAAAATTTTATTTTATTATATCACAATTATAGAAAAAAAGTTAGTTTTGCTTCCATTTTTGGAATTAAAAACTAACTTTTTCATTTAATTTTCTAAATTCTTTTGGATTTTCTAAATTAGAGCAGATTATCAATCAAGTCATCAACTTCATCTTTTTCAGCTTGAGGTGTAATCTCAGTAATCATAATCCCTGCCACTGCTCGATCAACCAAAGCTTCAACATCCATACGTGCTTCATACTGCTCTGCATTCTTAATCTTAGGATTAGTCTTTGGACGATCTGGTGCAAAAATCGTACAACAGTCTTCAAACGGCTGGATAGAAATGTCAAAGGTATCGATTTCCTGGGCGATGTCAATGATTTCCAACTTATCCATGGTAACCACAGGACGAATGATGGGAGTGTTGGTCACAGCGTTAATAGCCTGCATGCTTTCCAAGGTCTGGCTAGCTACTTGACCAAGACTTTCCCCATTGATGATAACTAAACCATTTCGTACCTCACGAATACGGTCAGTAATACGCATCATAAAACGACGCGTCAAGGTCATAAGGTAGGCTTCTGGCACTTTGGCTTTGATTTCCTCTTGAATCTCTGTGAAAGGTACTTCGATAAACTGGATATTGCCTCCAAACTTGGTCAATTTACGAGTCAAATCTTGGGCTTTTTTAAGGGCACCGGGACTAGTATATGGTGGACTAGCAAAGTGAACAGCCTCAATATCCACCCCACGTTTCAAAGCTAGATAACCAGCTACAGGTGAATCAATCCCTCCTGACAGCATGAGCATGCCCTTACCTGAAGTTCCAACTGGCAAACCACCAGCCCCACGAATAGTTTCATAAGAAAGGTAGGCTGCCTCTTCTCGAATCTCCACTTGGAGATTAATGTCAGGACTTTTCATTTGAGCTTGCACATTTGGAATGGCTTCAAAAATAGCTCCTCCAAGCGTTTGGTTGAGTTCACGACTGTCGAGTTCAAAGTTGTGGTCGCTACGCTTGCTAGAAATCTTAAAGGTCATGCCTTCCTTGTAGATGTCCTGCATAATCTCTTGCACAGAAGACTTCAGAACTTCTACAGATTTTTCAACCTTATATACTGGAGAAAAATTTTGAATCCCGAAGACTTGCTTGAGTGATTCTGCTACTGCTGTGTAATCAGCTCCATTGAGGTAAGCATGGGCACGGTCACGATCTGCCCTTACCTTAACTTGGGGATAGATAGACAAAACGTCTGAAATATTATTGCGAAGTTTATTGATGAAACGCATACGGTTTTTGCCTTTGGTTGACAGCTCACCGTAGCGAATCATAATTTCTGAATACTGCATAAATGCTCCTATCTTACTTTTCTAGTTTGGTTGTAAATTAATTTTAGCTTGGTCAAAAACTGCTCGACCTGACTCATATCATTTTCAAGGTCTAGGCTAAGACGCACAGCTGACTGGGCCTTATCTTTATCTACTCCCATGGCAATCAGAGTTCCTGCAGGTTTCCCAGCCTTGGACGAACAAGCAGAGGTCGTTGAGATGAAAATATCATAGTCTTCAAAAGCGTGAACGATGACTTCACCACGAACACCCTTGATTCCAAAAGTCAGGATATGAGGGGCAAAGTCTTCCTCATCTGAAAAGACAAAAATATCTGGATAGTCCAGAAGGGCTTGACGAATCACTGCCTTCATCTGCCCAGTCTTGCTCCTAAAGGTATCTAGCTTTTCCATAGATAAACGGAGAGCCTTGGCTGTCGCTGCAATCCCTGCCACATTTTCAGTTGTCGAACGGTAATCACGCTCCTGACCTCCACCAGTCAACAGTGGAGTAATTTTCTTACCAGACTTGATATAGACAAAACCAACACCACGAACTCCGTGGAACTTGTGACCAGAGAAAGTCGCGAAATCCACTCGTTCTGTCAGATATTTTTCAGTTGGAATCTTAGCAAGTGCCTGAACCGCATCAACGTGGAAAGTAATAGTTGGCTTGTCTGCCAATAGTTTTGAAATAGCCTCAATAGGTTGGATAGAACCGATTTCATTGTTCACAGCCATGATGGAAACGAGGATTGTATCAGGTCGTATCAAAACTGCTAGGGCCTCGACGTCCACAAATCCTTCCTTATCAACTGGAGCAAAATCCACTTCAAATCCTTGACTTTTCAGCCAGAGGGCCGATTCCTTAACTGCTGGATGTTCAATGGCTGAAACAATGATGTGCTTGCCAAACTGGGCTTTTTCAAAGGCCACACCCTTGATAACCCAGTTATCTCCTTCTGTCCCACCAGAAGTAAAGAAGATTTCATCGCTTTTCTTACCGATTAAATCTGCAATCTGTTGCCGAGAAGCATCTAAGATTCGTGTTGCCTGGTCTCCCAAACGATGGAGACTAGATGGATTTCCTAAAATTTTTGAAGTCACCTGCATATAGGTTTCAAGGGCTTCAGGATAAGGCTTGGTCGTCGCCGAATTATCAAAGTAAATCATGTTTTCTCACGCTTTCTAAAATCACTCCTTCTATTGTATCATGAAACGGAGCCTGCGACAAGAAAGGGCAATTCCTCTTTTTTTAAGATTTTTTTTAAAGAAATGCGGTATAATAAATTTTAATCAAAGGAGAGAATGTATGTCTAACTATCGTAGAACTTCAAAACCGAAAACAGAACATATCAAAAAAGGCTTTACTGTTTTTCAAAAAACCATTACTACTATCGGTAGTATCCTCGGCTTGATTACTGCGACTATCACGATTATGAATGCCTTGGATAATAATAAAAATACCAAAAAAGAACCGACGACAACACCGACGACAACCATTGTCAAAGAAATTCAAAAGGAATCCCCTCAGGAAAATACTAGTCCCAATAAGGAAAATAATACTAGTCAAGAAAAAACACAACAAGAGGAAACGCCAAAATCTAGCGTCAAGGAAGAGAAAAAAGAAGATCAGAAAACAGCAACTCAGGACTCTACTACACCTGCTACAAGTAAACCTGCCACTGAAAATGAAAAACAGCCCAATACTCCAACTTCAGAAAATAATACTCAATGAAAATCAAAGAACAAACTAGGAAGCTAGCCGTAGGCTGCNNCACATATATACGGCAAGGCAAAGCTGACGTGGTTTGAAGAGATTTTCGAAGAGTATAAAAGTAATCAATAGCCAGTAAAATAGCTCCTTCCAACCTTGGAAAGAAGCTATTTTTTATTGCTGCAATACTTTTCTTGGCTTGGTACCTTCAGCTGGACCGATGACACCTGCCATCTCAAGCTCTTCCATGAGACGGGTCGCACGGTTAAATCCAACTGACAAACGACGCTGAATCATAGATGCACTGGCTTTCTGAGTTTCGATTACCAAAGCCTTGGCTTCTTCAAAGAGCGGGTCACCACCAGATTCACCATCTGAAAATTCACCGTCGTTTTCAGAAACCTCACCTGGTTCAAAACTATCATCGTAGTCCGCATCTGCCTGAGCCTTGATGAAGTTCACAATGCGCTCAACATCGTCATCCGAGATAAAGGAGCCTTGGAGACGAACTGGATGATTTTCATCAATCGGTTTAAAGAGCATGTCTCCTCGACCAAGAAGTTTTTCTGCTCCATTTTCATCCAAAATCGTACGGGAGTCTGTTCCTGATGAAACCGCAAATGCTACACGAGATGGGACATTAGCCTTGATCAGACCAGAGATGACATCAACGGATGGACGCTGGGTTGCAAGAATCATGTGGATACCTGCAGCCCGCGCCTTCTGTCCAAGACGGATAATAGCATCTTCCACTTCCTTGCTTGCTACCATCATAAGGTCAGCCAACTCATCCACAATCACAACAATAAGTGGTAGTGGAATCTGCTTGTACTCAGACTGAGCATTAAACTCTTCTACCTTGGCATTAAAGCCTGCAATGTTACGAACTCCCACCTTGGCAAAGAGTTCATAACGATTTTCCATCTCATCCACAACCTTTTGCAGGGCCTTGCTGGCCTTGCGTGGATTGGTCACAACTGGAATCAAGAGGTGAGGAATGTCATTGTAAACAGACAACTCAACCATCTTGGGATCCACCATCATAAACTTGACCTGGTCGGGTCTTGCTTTCATCAGAATGCTAGCAATGATGCCATTAACAGCTACTGACTTCCCTGAACCTGTTGAACCTGCGACGAGCAAGTGGGGCATTTTGGAAAGGTCAAAAGCTCTTGCGGTGCCATTAACCGCCTTTCCTAGAGGAATTTCCAAGAGATTTTCTGCTTTCGTTTGAGATTGTTCCCATAGTTCGCGGAAGGATACAGTCGCAATCTCAGAGTTGGGTACTTCGATTCCAACTAAGGATTTCCCCGGGATAGGTGCTTCGATTCGGACATCCTTAGCAGCCAAGGCTAGAGCGAGGTCATCTGCTAGATTGGAAATGCGGTTGACCCGTACACCCACTGCTGGCTTAACTTCATATTTAGTCACCGATGGTCCAATTTCGGCCCGTTCAACTGTTACCTTAATACCAAAGCTAGCAAAGGTTTCTTCTAGAATTTTGATATTTTCCCGAACGATTTTCTTCTCTTTAGACTGGTCTTTGGGTTTATCTGGGGCAAAGAGTTGTAAGCTTGGAAGTTTGTATTCGAGGGCTTCCTTGGCTGAAAAATCGACCTGAACATCTTCATCGTCAGAGCCATCTTCCTGTTCAGGGAATTCAAGTTCAGCTTGAGGCAGGATGATTTCTGGTTCCACCCACTCTTCTTCTGGAACAGGAGGAACGTCAAGCACAACATCTTCTGTCAGAATTTCACCCGTTTCCATATCAATAGGAGGCAAATCGAGTAAGGCTTTTTCAGCTTCTTCTTGTTCTAATCTAGCCTCTTCCTCAGCCTTTTGGCGAGCTTTTTCTTCTTGTTTGACAAAGCGTTCCTCTTTTCGAAGCTCATGTCCTTCCCTCCATTTGGCAAAGCCTCTACTGAAAAATTCAGCAATATCATAAACAGACCAAGGACTGACTAGGAGGGCACCCACTAAAATCAAGATAGAACCAATAAAGTAAGTACCGATATTTGAAAAGAGAAAGGCGGTTGGAATATAAAGAGCGACACCAATCAAGCCCCCTCCAGCAAAACTGGTCGTTCGAAAACCAGTCAAATCCGTCACAATCTGAGCCATGGTTCCTTTTAAAACCGACTTATCCAAACCATATTTCCAAACTAAGTAGGCCTCAAAAATCAAGAGCAAGCCAGCAAATATGGTGAAAAATCCTGATAAGAGTCCTTCCTGTTTTCGTATCCACTTGAAAAAGAAGAGATAGATCAATAGGGCAAATATTGCCAGATAAGCTAGACTACCCACCAACAAGCGAATTAAATTGTAAAGAGTGATACCTGCAGCTCCTAATTTAAAAGCTGCGAAAATCAATAAAATCGCGATTCCCAACGAAATCAACATCCGTTGAATCGCTTCTTTTCTCTCGAGTTCTGCTTTAGACGGTCTCCGTCTTGTTTTACTTGTATTCTTGTTTGCCATTTTTCT
This sequence comes from Streptococcus sp. 3613, assembly GCF_013277375.1. Classification (NCBI taxonomy): domain Bacteria; kingdom Bacillati; phylum Bacillota; class Bacilli; order Lactobacillales; family Streptococcaceae; genus Streptococcus; species Streptococcus sp. 3613. The sequence continues at coordinate 7,570 of NZ_VMMV01000068.1, read as the reverse complement.
ATTATACCATATTTCACAGGCATTTCGGAAAGAGAAAAAGACTGCACCAAACGGTCCAATCTTTTCATTTTATATCTATTTTTTATGCTTGGGGTTTGCGTAGGTAACCATAAACCACACCACTTACGATTGCCCCTACCAAGACAGCAACGAGGTAAAGGAGAGCATTTGAAGTAAGGGCGATAACGAAGATTCCTCCGTGCGGCGCCATGAGTTTGATACCAGTAAGACCAACGAGGCCACCTGCTACTGCTGAACCAAGGATGAAGCTTGGAATCGCACGAGCTGGGTCAGCGGCACCAAATGGAATCGCTCCCTCAGTGATAAAGGATAAGCCCATGATGATGTTTGTCAAACCAGAGTTACGTTCTTCCTTAGTAAATTTATCTTTGAAAAGAAGAGTTGCGACAAAGATGGCAAGTGGTGGCACCATTCCTCCAGCCATAACTGCTGCCATAGCCACAGAACCACCTGAAGAAACAGTTGCTGCAAGCGTACCTGTACCAAAGACATAAGCCGCTTTGTTAACTGGTCCACCCATGTCAACAGCCATCATTCCACCAAGGACGATACCAAGAAGGACAGCTGAACCTCCTCCAAGACCGCCTAGGAAGTCATTCATAGCAGTGTTGATTGCAGCCATTGGGATATTCACAGCTAGCATAACAAATCCTGTCAAGATTGTTCCAAGAAGTGGCAATAGAAGGATTGATTTAGCACCTTCGAGTGAACGAGGAACTTTAACGTATTTCTTGATGGCAAGAACCAAGGCACCTGCGATAAATCCACCAACAAGGGCACCTAGGAAACCAGATGAGACACCTGCAAGAGTTGAAGTTGCTTCACCACCTGCGGCATAAGGAATTTTACCAAAGGCAAAACCTTCTTTGGCAATAGCACCAGCCACGAAACCTGCTACCAAACCCGGTTTTTCAGCAATAGAGTAGGCAACATAACCCGCAAAGACTGGAAGCATCAAACCAAAGGCAGCTCCACCAATTTTCATGAACATAGAAGCTAACTCATGGTAAGAACCAAGATTGCCAAGGTTTTCATTTGGAACACCCAAAGCACCGTCAATCAAGAAGGCAAGGGCAATCATGATACCACCACCGATAACGAATGGTAACATTTGAGATACACCACTCATCAAGTGTTTGTAGAAGGCACCACCAAGGCTTTGTTTTTCGTTAGAGGCTGTTGCAGCTTTTGCACCATTAGCGGCACGGTAGACTTCAGTATCTCCTGAAAGAGCCAAGTTAATTAGCTCTTCTGTCTTACGGATACCGTCAGCAACTGGACGATTGATCAATGGTTTTCCATCAAATCGATCCATTTCAACGGCCTTGTCTGCTGCAATGATAATAGCTTTAGCCTTACGGATATCTTCTGCAGTTAGTTGATTTCCAACACCGCTAGCACCGTTGGTTTCGACCTTGATACCAACCCCCATTTCAGCAGCTACTTTTTGAAGGGCTTCTTGGGCCATGTAAGTGTGGGCAATACCTGTTGTACAAGCTGTAACAGCTACGATAAAGTCACCAGAGTCATTAGCAGGTGCTTGAACAAGTTCCTCAGTTTTTTCTGAAGCTTGGTCAAAAAGTTCGATAACTTGGTCTGCAGATGTTGCTTGACGAAGTTTGTCTGCAAAACCGTCTTTCATCAAGTATTGAGACAATTCTGCCAAGGCTGCCAAGTGAGTATCATTGGCACCTTCTGGAGCTGCAATCATGAAGAAGAGGTCAGTTGCTTGTCCATCCAAGCTCTCGTAGTCAACACCCTTATTTGACTTAGCAAATAGAACTGTCGCTTCTTTGACAGCAGCGTTTTTGCTGTGAGGCATTGCGATTCCATCACCCAAACCAGTAGAAGTCAAAGCTTCACGCGCCAAAATTCCTTCTTTAAATGTTTCAAAATCTGTTACATAACCGTGGTCTGTCAAATTTTTAATCATCTCGTCGATGACAGCTGTTTTTTCAGTTGCCTGCAAATCTAGCAACATGACATCTTTTCTCAATAGGTCTTGAATTTTCATCGTTTTTCTACCTCAACTTTTCCATATGTTTCTTTAATAAATTCCGCCGTTGCCAAGTCATCTGAGAAGGTAGTTGCCGTTCCGCAAGCCACTCCCCATTTGAAGGCTTCTACTGCGTCTTTTGATTTGACAAATTCACCTGTGAATCCAGCAACCATAGAATCACCAGCTCCAACTGAATTTTTGACTGTTCCTTTGATTGGTTTAGCGAAGTAAGCTCCCTCAGATGTGACAAGAAGGGCACCATCACCAGCCATAGAGATAATAACATTTTGAGCACCCTTAGCCAGTAACTCACGAGCGTATTTCTCAATTTCATCTAAACTTTCGAGTTTAACCCCAAAAATCGCTCCAAGTTCATGATTGTTTGGTTTTACAAGAAGAGGCTGGTAGTCCAAACTATCAATTAAGGTCTGTCCTTCAAAGTCACAGACCACTTGCGCACCAGTCTGGCGCGTCAAGGAAATCAAATCCTTATAGATAACATTGCCTAGATTTTTAGCACTTGAACCTGCAAAGACAACTGTATCTTCTGCTGTCAGACTAGATAAAATAGCTTTCAATTCTTCTAGCTGAACCGATTCAACAGTTGGACCCGTTCCGTTGATTTCTGTTTCTTGGTCTGCTTTGATTTTAACATTGATACGAGTATCTTCTGCCACCTGGACAAAACGTGTCTCGATTTCTTCCTCTGCTAAAGTATCTGTGATAAATTTACCAGTAAAGCCACCGATAAATCCCGTCGCTGTATTTGGTATATTCAAACGTTTCAAGACACGGCTGACATTGATTCCTTTCCCACCAGCAAACTTATCATCACTGTCCATACGATTTACACTACCAACTTTGACTTGGTCCAAACGAACGATATAGTCAATGGATGGATTGAGTGTGACTGTATAAATCATACTTCTATTACCTCCGTTTTCTCCTTAATAACCTGCAAGAGCTCATGCCCTTGACTAGTGATAACGATAGCGCGTTTGAGTGGTGCTACCTTGGCAAAGCAAGTTTGTCCAATTTTTGACGAATCCACCAAGACGTAGGTCTGCTTGGCATTCTCCAAAATAGCTCTTTTCACAGCTCCCTCCTCCATATCAGGAGTCGTATAATAGCCATCGTCAACACCATTCATTCCGATAAAGGCACGGTCAAAGTGCAATTGGTTAATCTGGTTAAGAGCAACGCCCCCGATACTAGCATCTGTCGCCGTCTTGACGTTTCCTCCAACCATGACAGTTGGAATCTGCTTTTCAACCAACTGAGCGGCATGGTGAATGGAGTTGGTCACAACTGTAACATTCTTATTGACCAATTCATGAATCAAAAAAGCAGTTGTTGTTCCAGCATCGATAAAGATGACATCTTGTTCCTTGATGAGAGAAGCAGCTTTCTGAGCCAGCAACTTCTTTTCTTGAAGGTTTTTGACAGATTTCTCTTGAATGGTTTCTTCTTCCTGCAAGGAATGGGGCAATTCTGCTCCACCATGCACGCGACGAAGCTTGTTTTCCGCTTCCAACTCATCCAAGTCTCTTCGAACCGTTGATTCTGACGTTTCTAGCAAACTAACTAATTTCTCTAGAGAAACTACATGATGTTGATTTAACTCCTCTAAAATCAGTTGTTTCCTCTCTGTTTTTAACACTGAATCACCTCCTGTTATCGTTTACACTATTCATTCTATCATACTTTATTTCAAAGTCAAGCATTTTTTATCATTTTCTTCCAATTTCTATCATTTTTCTTATTTCCAGAATTTTTATTGCAAGATAAGAGCCTTTATGGTAGACTATTTGAGTAAGTATTGGAAGATTACTCAAGAGGCTTAAGAGGCCGTGTTGGAAACGCGGTAGGCGTGTAACAGCGTGCGTGGGTTCGAATCCCATGTCTTCCGTGGAAAAACATATTTCTAGGATACAACAAAAATGTTGTATCCTTTTTTGTATCCCTTTTTTAAAAATAGGGTCTGTTTTTGGGTCTATTTGTGACTCCTTTTTTCGCAAAAGAATACCAAAGACAAAAATAAAAAACGTTGATTTAACAACGTTTTACCAAGGAATGCAAAAGAATGCAAAGGAATAATGGAGCCGGTGGGAGTCGAACCCACGTCCAAACACCTGCCAACATATTTGTCTACAACCATAGGTTATGTATTAGTTTAACAGCCCCTCGACACATAACTCAAGCCTAGAAACTGCGAGTCTATCAATCTCTTATCAAGCCGCTAGACAAGACTTGATCGTATCTCGCTAATAATAAGACCTGTCATTGAACACGAGCAATCCAAATCGGGTCACGCCTGCTGGTTTTTAGGCAGCTAGAGCGTAAGAAGTGTTATTTTTTGCAGTTATATTTAACTGAGCGTTTACGTCGCCACACGAGTCGCAAAATATGCCTCATAATGCCTGTCGAATCCGTAACGACCCCAAAAGACAATAAAACTATTATACCTTATCTAACACAAAAATGCAAAAAGGAAATCACGTACCTAAAAAAGATACTATTCGAGAAATTTAGCAAACTGGGAGACTAACTACAACTTTCTCAGTGCATAACTTTACGATTGTGAATAGAGCTTACGAAATCCACTTAACATATACCTAAGATGAAGCTATCTTTTTTGAAGAAATGCACGAAAAGAATTATTCTAAAATACTTTCAAATGAGAATTTTCCTACTCTCTTTGTTTCAATTCATTTGAGTTTAAAAACTATAAAATCAATCCTTATATTATTCGGACTACGTTTTACTTGTCGTGCTAAAATAAATAAGTTTCATTCGAACTTTAATAGACTATGAAAACCAGTGGAACTTACCCTGACACGGAATTCCACTGGTTTTTTCGATTTTTATCAGATTAACTTCTACTATTTTTAGCTGTGAAAATTAGTTTAGGACTTTAACTTATTTTCAATCTTCTAATCTAAAGGCCACTTCCAGTAAAGAAAAATCAGGAATTTCCTGACTTTTACTTAGCTAATTCTCTTTCTCGTTCTTTCATTATTTTATGATTTTCATACAAACGGGATAAGAACTTAGAAATTTCTTTCAAGATAGAATAGGTTGGCACTGCGACAATCATTCCAACTACACCATAGATATTGCTTGACAACAAAAGTAAAACCAAAATCGTGATTGGATGAACCTTCATAACACTTCCTACGATTCGAGGATATAAGATATTGCCATCTACCTGCTGAACAACAAGCATATAAATCACTGCAATCAGCATTCTATGGGGATCAGTGAATATATTTGCGATGATCATAGGAATCAAACCAATACTTGGCCCCACATAAGGAATTAAATTGGCTACACCAGAAAAAATAGCAAAAACTAAAGCATATTTTAAACCAATAATACTATAGCCAATATAAGCCAAACAACCTATAATGATTGCGTCAATCGAAACTCCACTAATATAGCGAGCAATCGTCGCATTTAAATTCTTTAATAAGCCTGCAATATGCAAGCGATCCCTCTTTAGAATCGTTCTTTCAAGCATGGGCAAGAATTTATGTCCATCTAATAAGAAATAAACCAAAAAAACCGGAGTCATAATCAAAATCAAAACAGTACTGATAAGAGCTGACAAGACGCTCCCCACGCTATTTGATACGCTATTTAGGATATTTTGAAGAATATCAACATAGGATAAGTTTAACTGCTGAATTGTAGCTTCTACATCCAAATTCTGGAGCGCAGGGTAATTAGATAAGTCTATGATTAAGTCTTGTACTCGACTATAAATAGTTTGACTAGATATAATCAAACTAGATAACTGATTAATCAAAATAGGTAAGAGATAGACAACACCTATGACCATTCCCCAGACCAAAGCACACAAGGTAATTAAAATACCAAGTAAACGATTGAGTTTACAGACTTTATTTAAGAAAGTAACAATAGGGTTTGTCAAATAATAAAGAAAGCCCCCTAATAAAAATGGAATCATAATTGTATTAAGCACGCTAACAAAAGGGTTAATCAAAGACCCCATCTGTCTCCATAGGTAAAAGATGATGGTTAAGAGTAAAATTTCTGTGGTCCAAAAAAATAATTTATTTCTACGAAACATGAGTTACCTCCCTCACTCTATTTTACCATATTTTCAAAAAGCTTAACGGATGAATTATTAAAGCAAGAATATTTTTTTTCTTTATGATAGAATAAGACTACTATGAAAAAAATATTGTTAACTTTATTAACTGTCTCCTTTTTAGGAGGTGCTTCTACTGTTGCTACTCAAGATTTTAATATTGCTGCAAAACATGCCATTGCTGTTGAGGCAAATACTGGTAAAATTCTCTATGAGAAGGATGCGACTCAACCAGTCGAAATTGCTTCTATAACAAAATTGATTACGGTTTATCTAGTCTATGAAGCTCTGGAAAACGGAAGTATTACCCTCTCCACTCCTGTAGATATTTCTGACTATCCTTATCAATTGACGACAAATTCTGAAGCCAGTAATGTTCCTATGGAGGCCCGTAATTATACTGTCGAAGAGTTACTTGAAGCAACTCTGGTATCTAGTGCCAACAGCGCCGCTATTGCCCTAGCTGAGAAAATTGCTGGCTCAGAGAAAGACTTCGTCGATATGATGCGTGCCAAACTCTTGGAATGGGGAATCAAAGATGCTACTGTTGTCAATACAACTGGTCTGAACAACGAGACTCTAGGAGATAATATTTACCCGGGCTCAAAAAAAGATGATGAAAACAAGCTCAGTGCTTATGATGTTGCTATTGTTGCTCGTAACCTCATCAAAAAATACCCACAAGTCTTGGAAATCACCAAAAAACCTTCTTCTACTTTTGCTGGAATGACAATCACTTCGACCAACTACATGTTAGAAGGTATGCCTGCTTACCGTGGTGGTTTTGATGGACTGAAAACAGGAACAACAGATAAGGCTGGAGAATCTTTTGTTGGTACTACTGTCGAAAAAGGCATGAGAGTCATCACAGTTGTTTTAAATGCAGACCATCAAGACAATAATCCCTACGCTCGGTTTACAGCTACATCTTCCCTAATGGATTATATTTCTTCAACATTTACACTTCGCAAAATCGTTCAGCAAGGCGATGCCTATCAAGATAGCAAAGCCCCTGTACAAGATGGAAAAGAAGATACGGTCACTGCAGTGGCTCCAGAGGATATCTATCTAATTGAACGTGTCGGGAATCAATCTTCTCAATCTATTCAATTCACACCTGATTCCAAAGCAATCCCAGCACCACTTGAAGCTGGAACAGTGGTTGGCCATTTGACTTACGAAGACAAGGACTTGATTGGTCAAGGTTACATCACCACAGAGCGCCCTAGTTTCGAAATGGTTGCAGACAAGAAAATGGAAAAAGCCTTCTTCTTAAAAGTTTGGTGGAATCAGTTTGTCCGCTTTGTTAACGAGAAATTATAAAAAAATCGCGATTTAAACCGCGATTTTTTTTTATTATGGCTTCAAGCCAGTTTTTCTCGTAGAGAAAAACAAGAAAACCACCAGCTATGCTGGTGGCTGACAAGGCTTCTAGC
>NZ_VMMV01000067.1:0-10699 GCF_013277375.1 Streptococcus sp. 3613 | reverse complement strand
CCTCAAAACTGTGTTTTGAGCAACCTACGGCTAGCTTCCTAGTTTGCTCTTTGATTTTCATTGAGTATAATTCTCCACCACTCTCAATCATAAAAAGTAAACTAGAAACAACAAAATAATAACTTAATAAAAATATCGAAAGTTTTGAAAATAAACCTCGATATTTTTGTTTTTGTTTTATTTTGTTGTTTTTGTATTTGAATGATGAGCTAGTTTATGGTAAGATAGTAGTAGGAAACGAGGTGATAATATGCTCAAACAAGAAAAATTAACCAAAATTTTAGAAACAGTAAATAGTAAAGGAACCATAACGGTTAAACAGATTATGGACGAAATAGCCGTTTCAGATATGACTGCAAGGCGCTATTTACAGGAATTAGCTGATAAAGATTTGCTGATTCGTGTGCATGGTGGAGCTGAAAAACTTCGAACCAACTCCCTTTTGACTAATGAGCGATCAAATATTGAAAAACAAGCCCTCCAAACGGCAGAAAAACAAGAAATAGCCCGTTTTGCAGGCAGTCTAGTAGAAGAAAGAGAAACTATTTTCATTGGACCAGGAACAACATTAGAATTTTTTGCGCGTGAGTTGCCTATTGACAATATCCGCGTCGTGACCAACAGTCTACCTGTTTTTCTGATTTTAAGCGAACGAAAATTAACAGATTTGATTTTGATAGGTGGAAATTATCGCGATATTACAGGTGCTTTTGTTGGCACATTGACCCTACAAAATCTCTCTAATCTCCAATTTTCTAAAGCTTTCGTTAGCTGTAATGGTATTCAAAACGGGGCTCTAGCTACTTTTAGCGAGGAAGAGGGAGAGGCTCAACGCATCGCTTTAAATAATTCTAATAAAAAATATTTACTCGCAGATCATAGTAAGTTCAATAAGTTTGATTTTTATACTTTTTATAATGTATCAAATCTTGATACTATTGTTTCAGATTCTAAACTAAGTGATTCAATCCTTTTTGAACTATCTAAACTTACTAAAGTCATCAAGCCTTAATAAACTGAAAGATTCTGGGTAACAACTCAATTTCAGAAGTAAATCTTCCCACAATAAAACGCATAGTATCAAGGTTTTTTAAACCTGATATTATGCGTTTTTCTGCGTTAAAGACTTTTTGCCTAATTGCTTTATCTGCAACCTCAAAGCGATGCATTGAGAAACCTGCGACTCGCTTTCTAGTTTAAAGTTGCTCTTTGATTTTCATTGAGTATAAGCAACGTGATTAGATAAGAGTTTTGCAGCGTACTAAATACGAGATTTAACTTTTTTGGAAATTGGTTACGATTGTTGAAACGGCATAAAATCTGAATCAAAGGAGATAGTATCCCATTCTTCAGGATTGATAACATTTAAAAAGATATTTTTAAATTCTTCCAGCTCATAGTCTGAATGGCAAATCCATTCTTTACCGGTATAGACATACCATTTTCCGAGACTTTTCAGTTCTTCATTCGTCAAACACGGTATTTGAGAACATTTTTCAAAGTTGATAATATAAACTTTTTCATAAATAGATTGGATAAAATTTTTGAACATCTTTTTGCCTCACTAAAATTCTATATCTAATGACTCATTCTACTAGTCTATAATCTGAGTTTCTGCTACTTTCTTGTACCAGTGAGCTGATTTCTTAGGATAACGTTCTTGCGTTTCAAAGTCTACATAGAAGAGACCGTAACGTTTTCCATAACCGTTTGACCATGAGAAGACATCCATTAATGACCAAATGAAGTAACCTTTTACATTAGCTCCATCTGCAATCGCATCAGACAATACCTCCAAGTGTTGTTTGACATAATCAATACGTCCATCATCGTAAACAGTGTTATCAACGAACTCATCTTTATAACCAAGTCCATTTTCGGTGATGTAGATTTTCTTATAGTTAGGATAATCTTTCTTCACGCGCATGATTTGGTCATACAAACCTTGAGGGTAGATAATCCAATCCCAATCCGTGCGTGGCACATAGTCAGGAGCTACACGACGACCAACACCTTTGATTTGGTATTTAGAGCTTCCTTTCTCACCCTTACCATTATGGATAATTTCAGTTTCGCCATCAAAGGCTTCCATCCAGTCACTCATATAGTAGTTGATTCCAAGGAAGTCGTTCAAGTCTTTCGCAGCTTCTAATGCTGTGAAATCTTCTTCACGAAGATCCAAGCTACCACCATTGACTGATAAGATATGGTTGACACCTTCCATGGTTTCAGCTGAATAGCGACCTAGATAAGTTGCATCCAAGATAAATTTATTGTGAATAATATCTTCCAACTCAGCTGCACGAACATCTGCTGGATTTTTAGGATCCAAAGGATACTTAGTTGGCAGAGCGTGAACAACACCAATTTCACCTTTATATCCTTTATCTTTATATAGCTTGACTGCACGTGCATGAGACACCATCATATTGTGGTGCGATTGGAAGACTTTGGCAAGGTCGTACTGAATACCTGGAGGGAATTTCCCAACCAAGTATTGACCATCACCGATTGGGCCAATTTCATTAAAGGTTGTCCAATAGTTTACTTCTGGAAATTCTTCAAAGCAGAAGGCAGCGTAGTCTACAAAGTGTTCGATATTTTCACGTTTTAAGAAGTCTCCATTTGAGTGGAGAGCTTCTGGCGTGTCAAAGTGATGAAGAGTTACAAAAGGCTCAACATGACGTTTGTGACACTCTGCAAATAGATTATGATAATACTCAACACCCTTCTGATTTACTTGACCGTAGCCTGTTGGGAAAATACGTGACCAGGCAATAGAAATTCGAATGCCATTGACACCATACTCTTCTGCTAGCTTTAGGTCAACTGGATATCGATTGTAAAAGTCACTGGCTGGTTCGGCAGTGTACCAGTAGTTATCTTCAAGATATTTATCCCAAGCAACTGGTCCTTTTCCATCAGTATGCGTAGCGCCTTCTGCTTGATAGGCAGCTGTTGCGCCACCGAAAATAAAGTCTTTTGGAAGTGTTTTTGTCATTTTTTTCACCTATTTCTTGATTTAAATAAAATAAAAGTGAGAGGAGAGGAGTCAGTGAGCCATCCTTCTCCATCTCACTTCTTGTAGCAAGTCACTGAATTGTGACATGAGGAGGTAAAAACGATATCTTTTTACCGACGAATTAATAAGGCGATTAGGAAATTCGCCATAGCGATTTCCGTAACGATAGGAGACTGTTTTATAGTCCCTATCGTTAATCGAATTGCGCTTGTACGAATGCAAGAGCACCTTTTCCATCACGGGTTAACTTGATGTATTGAGCGCCTTCTGTCTTGGCAAGTTTAATACCGAGTTTATCTGTTTCTGCTTTCATATCTTCAAAGTTTGAAGCAACTTGAGGGGCAAGGATAACCAAATCAAACTCTGGCAACATTTCACGGTGAGCACCATAGCCACCTGCTGCTGCTTTCACAGGGACATTGTATTCTGCTGCTGCCTTATTCAAAGCATTTGCAAGGAGACCACTTGTCCCTCCACCTGCACAGAGAACGAGAACATTTGTTTCTTCAGTGATGGTATTTTGTGTTGCTTCTACACCCGCTTTTTCAAGAATAGCATCTGCTTTTGCAGTGTTAAAGTTTGCAGCAACTTTTTCTTTCAATTCATCATTAGACTTACCTGAACGCTCTTCTTCAAGAATTTGTTCATCATAGACTTTAAGGAATGGATAGTAAATGACTACGTCAACCACGATTAGAAGGGCAGCAAGAATGAATGATAGCACTTGGAAGTTGGTACCAAGAACTAGACCTAGTGGAGCTGGAGTTGTCCATGGTAGATTAGCAGTAAATGAGTTCATTCCAAGTGTTTCAATAAAGAATTTGAAGATCCATACGTTTGCGATTGGAGCAAAGATAAATGGAATGAAGAAGATTGGATTTAATACCAATGGTGCACCAAACAAGATTGGTTCGTTGACACCAAAGAAGGTTGGAACAACAGACGCACGTCCGATTGCACGGTTACGTTTTGATTTTGTTAACCACATGAACATGAATGGAACAACCAGTGTCGCACCAGTACCACCCATGGTAACGATAAACATTTGTGTACCAGAAGTAAGAATCTTGTCAGCATGCATCCCTTGTTGGAGAAGGTTCAAGTTGACTTCGGCATTGGCATAGGTAATCGCTGCGATTGCTGGTTCAACGATAGATGGACCATGAATACCAACAAACCAGAAGAAGGCAAAGGCACCAAAGATAATGGTAATACCAAGATAGCCATCAGCAGCAGAGAAGAGTGGTGCAAAGAATTTACCGATTGATTCAGCTACGCTTGCACCCACAAAATGACGAGCTAGTAAATCAAGAGCATAAAGTGAAACAACTGAGAGAGTGAATGGAATCACATCTTTAAAGACTTGTGAGATATTTGGTGGAACTTCGTCAGGCATACGAATAGTGACGTTGTTCTTAACACAGACCTTATAGATAGCTACTGTAACAAAGGCAGCAAGGAAGGCTGAAAGCAAACCTTTTGTTCCAAGGAAATCTGTTGCAAAACCACCTGCAATTGGGTCAGCTGCCAACATCAACAAACCAACAATTGCTGCCAACAATGTTGACATATAGTTGATTTGATTGGTTTTCTCCATGCTACGGTTAACTGAGTCGGTCAATGACTTGGCAGTTGTACCAGCTACTAAGAGAGCCAAAATTCCCATTGAATAGCTATACGGTTTCATCAGAAAGGCTACAACTTCATCAGACCATTTAAAGCCCCATGAGTTTGGTACAAAGGCAATCAAGATAAAGATACTTGAGAAGAGAATAACAGGCATACCAGCAATAAAACCATCACGAATGGCACGAAGGTAGATATTACGAGATAGTTTCTCAAAGAAAGGCTTTCCTTTCTCAATAAATGCAATGAGTTTATTCATTACTTAACTCCTCTCTTATAAAGTTCGATTAAGTGGTGCATCAAATCTTTTAACAAGATAGTTGTCATCAAGTGGTCTTGACCATGCATCATGGTTACACTATAAGCCAAATCCTCGCCAGCTGCTTCCTTAGTCAATAGACTTGTTTGCGCGTGGTGTGCCTCAGCAATACAGCTACCAGCTTCCTCTACCAGAGCGTCCGCTTTAGCAAAATCACCAGCTTCAGCAGCCTTCAAGGCTTCCAATAGTTTTGAACGAGCATCGCCAGCATAGGCTACGATTTCAAAACCTAACAATGTTACTTCTTCTCTATTCATGATAGAATTCTCCTTATATAATTTTAAATAATTTTTATGATAATAAACGTTGGATATGTAGAACTAGATAAACTCGTTCACTTTTATACAAATCAAGACCCGTATGTTGCGTAATCACATCATAGATCTTGGAACCTATCTCGAAGGCTTTTGGGTAGGATTGTTTGATATGGTCTTCCATATCCAGAAGTGATTGGTTATCATCTCTAGATCTGTCTAAATAATCCAAGAAATAATTCAAATGTATCATAAAGCGATCATAGAAATGGTTATTCTCTTTGGTTCGCTGAATTGCATATTCCTTTAGAACTTCTTCAACATTTCTGAGAATTTCTTTCCTCTTATCAATCGACTCAACCACTTGGACTTCATTCTCGCCTTCGGCATTGATGAAATGATAAGCAATCCGAATAATTTCATCCTCAGGAAAATGATCTGCTAGCTTCTGACGGTAAATTTCAAAAGCTTCATTTGCGATTTGAAAAGCGACAGGATACTTAGCAGAAATATCTGGCAGATTACTATCCTTGTACCTTCCTTGTGCTAGAGCTTGGTAAGAACAGTAAATATGATCTGTCAAGGTTACATAGAGATACTCTTGAATCGGATAATGATATTTCTTTGATAGCTTATCAATAATCTCATAGGTCACTGTGATAAAATCAAGCGGAACATCTTTGAGGAGAGCCATAAAGTTTTCTCTGGACTCTTCGGTCTTCATCCGAAAGATTTTCTCAACCTGATGTTCAGCAATCAAATCCCCCTTCTTCTTTCCAAATGCAATCCCCTTACCAATCACAATCACTTCTTCTCCCTTATCATTTCTGACAAGCGAGACATTGTGATTCATTGGATTTAGAATTCGATACATGTCAACCTCCTTTTATATTTTAAAGGTATATGAGTATAAAAAATGACCACAAATGAACTAGAAAATCAGCCGATTTCTAATTCACCTGTGATCATGCCTAATATTACTTAGTAACACTCACCTTGTATTAACTTGTGATTTAAGTATAGCACAAGTAAGTTATTTTGTAAACCTTTACATACAACTTTTTTTAAAATTAACTATGTTCTAAAATTCATCAAACAGAGGCTCTGTTTTTATTTATTTTTGTAAATCAAAACAAAAACAGGAAGACAGAAAAATAAAAAAGTAGCTACATTTTTAAAATTCATTAAATCTAATAAACAAAGAACACAAGAAACTATAAAACAAAATACGGTTATTTTTTTAAACGAACTATTCATAAAGAAATAACCTTTAAGGTAAATCTATGGTGTAAACAAGGTTTACAAATGGCACCTCTACTGTAGCTACAGCAACTGTCCAATAATTTTCTACAGCAGTTTTTACAGCCCAGCCACCCATCCCCCTCACTTGAGGACCAAGATTGAAACGAAAACCTACAGGACCTCTTTCGTAAACGTTGGGTAACTCTTTTACAGCTTCATACATCAAACTTGCTTCTTGTACAGAAATACCAATATTTTTTGCTAACTCTTCAGGAGTGCCTTTTAAATTTATATTTCCAAATTTATCTACATAAAAATAATCTTCCAAAATTTGACCAGCATTTACAATATCTTCTGAAACCGAAACATTATAAAATTTATTCCCATCAACATTCAAAACAATATCATTTGCTTTATCTACTGTAGTTAGGGCACTATCTGCAAATACAGAACCACTAACCATAGGTAAGGCTGATGAGAATATTGAAACAATACCTAGTCCTACAACTAACGCTTTAAAACTCTTTTTAGTAGCCGTTTATCTTCTCCTTTTATAAAACAATGAATGAAATGTGCATCTAAATATAGTTTATTCTGGCAATATTGTTTCCGTATTTTTCCTTCCTAGCTCGTAAAATAAACTATATCCTATTTTTATTATACTTCATATAGTTACTTTCTAATTCATATTAACTTGTGATTTAAGTATAGCACAAGTAAGTTATTTTGTAAACCTTTACATACAACTTTTTTTAAATTTTTTTAGATTCATGTTCCTAAACTAGGAGGACTTTCTTACACGCGTTCTTTCCATGAAGTCGCTGTTGTTTGAAGAACTTTGTTGAGTTCGTCAATGTTTTCAAATCCAGTTGTGCGAAGCCATTCGCGAGCTGCTGCTTCACCATCTTTGATGTAAGCTTCAACTGATCCTGCCCATGTAGCACGGCCACAAAGAACTCCGTTAAAGTTTGCACCTGATTCATGAGCAAATACAAGAGTATCTTGGAAGAGTTTAGCTGATACACCAGCACTCAAGTAGATGTATGGCAAGTTCGTTGCTTCATCTTGCGCTTTGAAGAAGGCTGCTGCTTCTTCACGTGTATAAACTACTTCACCTTCAGCGAAGCCTTCAACATATTTAATGTTAACAGGAACTTCAACTTTCAAAACATCAATGTTAAAGCGTGGGTCTGAAAAGACTTTCATAGCGCCGATAACTTTGTGTGGTTTTACTTTAGCGTATTCTACAGAACCTGCATCCGCAATTTTTTCATCGTAAGCAAGGATTTCAAGGAAGAATGGGATATCTTCAGCCACACACTCAGAACCGATGCGTTCGATGTAGGCTTGTTTTTCTTGATTGAGTTCGTCTGAGCTATCTACATCATAGTAAAGCAAGAATTTAACTGCATCTGCACCTTCTTCTTTAATACGTTTTGCAGACCAAACATCCAAGCAGTCTGGCAAGCGTTTTGTGCTTGTTGTGTCATAACCTGTTTTTTCATAAGCAAGGAGAAGACCAGCTTTTTCATCAAGAGCTTTAGTTGCTGGAAGTCCATACTCAGGGTCAAGAAGCATAGATGAAGCGTATTTAGTCAATTCATCTGCTACCAAGACTTTAAGTTCTTCCATTTGGGCCACAGTTGGTTCTTCTGTTTGGTGTTGAGCCATGAGGCGTTTCAAAGCACCACGTTGGTCAAATGCAAGAGCTGAGATGATACCATTTTCATCAGAAAGTTTTTCTAAGCGTACACGTTTTTGTTCTGTTAAAGCCATTTTATACCTCTTTTACTATTAATTGATCATATAGAGCTTGATAGTTGGCCATGTTGACATGACCAGTCATTTTTTCTTGAGCATTGAGCATACCAAGGACATTTGCCTTGATGAGTAATTCTGCATCCGATTCTTTGTGAAGAAGTCCTGAAGAAATTCCTGCCACAGTAGAGTCTCCAGATCCAACAGGATTTACCACCTGAATTCTAGGAATATCTACCTTGTAGAAAGTGTCACCATGTTTGGCAAAAGTACCGTTGGCACCAAGTGAAACGATAATCCATTCAATCCCTGCAAACAAAGGTTCTTGAAGTACTTCTTTTAATTCATCCAAATCCTCAGAAACTTCTCTTCCAAGAAGCTGAGACAATTCTTCATTATTTGGTTTGATGACTGTTGGTTTATGGGGTGATTCAAGAACAGCCTGAAGTGCTGCACCTGAGCAGTCCAAGACTACAGGCTTGCCAGCTTGATTAGCAAGTTCTACCAAGCTCGCATAGTAATCAACTGGAAGGCCAGCTGGCAGACTACCTGAGATGGCCACTACTTCAACTGACTCCAAGAGTTTTTTGAAATGTTCCAAAAACTCTTGACCTTCCTGTTCCAATACTTCAGGACCTTTTTCAAGAACTTCTGTTTGGTTGTCTCCGTGGAGAATAGCGATACAGTTACGAGTTTCTCCCTGAATTGAGAAGAAATCTTTCTTTACTTGATTATCGATATGTTCAACCAAAAACTCACCAAGTTTGCCACCCACTAAACCAGTAGCAAGAACAGAATCGCCAAATTCTGAAAGTACTCGGGTAACATTGAGTCCCTTACCACCAGCCGTTTTGGTTACATCCACCACACGATTGACAGTATCAATCTTCAACTCATCCAAGGGATAGGAAATATCAATGGATGGGTTCATTGTAACTGTTAAAATCATAGTTTACCTCTTAGTCGTGGTATTCTCCGCGATCCCATTTTTCAAGGAATTCAGTGAAGAAGTTTGCATCTGTTTGTTGAGCATTGTGACTTTCAAGGTGTTCAATTTTCGCAATCAATTTTTTGTTTTCTTCAGATGGTTTGTATTCAGCATGAATGAAAGCTTCGATGATATCACACATAAGCAATTCACCAGTAATCTTACCACCAAAACCGATAACGTTGGCGTTCAATTGCTCTTTAGCATAAAGGGCTGTTGTCATATCACGAACCAAGGCAGAACGAATACCTGGAACTTTATTTACAGCGTTGTTGATACCAACACCAGTACCACAGATACATACCCCGAGATCAGCTTGACCACTAGTTACTGCTTCCCCTACTTTTTTACCAAAGATTGGGTAGTGAGTACGTGTATGGTCATAGGTACCAAAGTCAATGACTTCATATCCTTTTGATTTCAAAAATTCTGAAACCGCCATTTTTTCATCTGTTACGATGTGGTCACATCCAATTGCAATTCTCATTAGTTATTCCCTCCGATTAATTATATAAATCTAATATCATTTATCCCTACTCAAGAAAAATCAAGATTAGCTTAGGAAGCGAGCTGCAAGCATAACTGAGGTTAGCTAAAGTGAGCTGACAACAGATTATCTTGATTTTTGAAGAGTATTAGCACATTTTATTCAACATGTCGACACGGATTTGATGACGTCCACCGTCGTATTGACCGTTAACAAATCCTTTAGCGATATTTTTAGCCAATTCATCACCAACAAGTTGTGCTCCCATAGTGATCATACGTGAGTTGTTGTGGCCACGAGTCATATAAGCTGAACGTTCGTCAGAAACTTCTGCAGCAACCATTCCTTTGATCTTAGTTGCGACCATAAATGGACCAGCTCCATAAGCATCAATCACGATACCAAGGTTTTGTTCTTCTTTGTTTACTTCTGCAGCAACAGCGAGAGTCACATCAACAAAGTCTTGACCTTCAGCTGTAACATCCACAAGGTGGAAGTTTTCTTTTTCTAAGAAGTCTTTCACCACTTCTTTCAATCTCAAACCTGCAGCATCTGCACCGATAACAATAGACATATTGTATACTCCTTTTTATTTTTTCTAGGCTGGATTCCAGCAGTGTATTGGCTGTCTTTAAGAAACAGTCAATTAGTCCTCACAAACATAATATACTACTATTGTTTGAAAAAGTCAATAGTTTATGTTTGTTTTTGTTGTTTATTTTTTTGATTTTTTATAAAACTTCTATCTCAAACCCTAATTCTTCAACCTGATTGGCTTCTAAGAGACGAACATTCTTCTTATCTTCTAAATGATTTTCTGCTGAATTTTAAGCAGAATATCATTTCTCTTTTTAGAATCAAAAGGACGAGATTGTGGAATCTCTACAGGAACAATAGGTTGTGGCATTCAAATATCCTCCAATAGTTTTACTTTACGAATAGTATACAGGAGGAGCTCCATGAATGATAGATACCTTGTTATGAGTAACCGCCCAATAACGAA
>NZ_VMMV01000066.1:0-9037 GCF_013277375.1 Streptococcus sp. 3613 | reverse complement strand
AAAGAGCAGACTAGGAAGCTAGCCGCAGGTTGCTCAAAACACTGTTTTGAGGTTGCAGATAGAGCTGACGTGGTTTGAAAAGATTTTCGAAGAGTATAAAGTCGCAACAACTGTGTCAATTGCACCAATTTAGTAAGAAAGTATAAAAAAAGAACACCCCGAAAGGTGCTCTGTATAAGTATAGTAATTCTTTCGAATTAACGTTTACTAAATTGTGATGCTTTACGAGCTTTCTTAAGACCTGGTTTCTTACGTTCAACTTTACGTGAGTCACGTGTAAGAAGTCCTGCGCGTTTCAATGAATCGCGGAAGTCAGGGTCTACTTGAAGAAGGGCACGAGCGATACCGTGACGGATAGCTCCTGATTGACCAGCGTATCCACCACCTACAACGTTAACGAAAACGTCGTATGAACCTACAGTTGAAGTAACTGCGAATGGTTGGTTGATGACAAGACGAAGGTCAGCGTGTGGGATGTACTCTTCAACATCTTTTTTGTTAACAGTGATTTTACCAGTTCCTGGAACAAGGCGAACGCGTGCAACAGCGTTTTTACGACGTCCAGTACCTGCATATTGTGCTTGTGACATACTTTATTGTTCCTTTCCTTAGATAAGTCCTGAAATGTCAAGAACTTCTGGTTGTTGTGCAACGTGAGTGTGCTCAGCTCCAACAAATACTTTCAACTTCATACCTTGAGCGCGTCCAAGAGTATTGTGTGGAAGCATACCTTTAACTGATTTCTCGATCAAACGTACTGCATTTTTAGAACGAAGTTCACCTGCAGAGATTTGTTTCAATCCACCTGGGTGGTTTGAGTGAGTGTAGTAGATTTTATCAGTTGCTTTTTTACCAGTCAATTTAACTTTTTCAGCATTGATAACAATCACAAAGTCACCTGTATCAGTGTGTGGTGTAAATGTTGGTTTGTTTTTTCCGCGAAGTACGCTAGCAACTACTGCAGAAAGACGTCCAAGTGGTACATCAGTTGCGTCAACTACGTACCATTTACGTTCAACCTGGCCTGGTTTAGCCATAAATGTTGTTTTGTTCATGATTTCTCCTATATATAGTTCGATTTTTGTTTACGATGATGGGTGTTCCTTCCCATCGAAAAGTATTTGGAAGGTTCCGGGGCCTTTCAAATGGGGTAAACAATACCGCCTACTATCATACCAAATTTCACCCCTAAAAGTCAATAGATATGAAAAATATTTTTCGGTAACTTCTCAAAGTAACTGAAAGTTATATAATCAAGTTAATTTGGGAATTTACCTATTAACTTCGGTAGATTTTTGGGAATTTTTCCCTGTAGCTAAAATCCTTTTCAAAAAATCACCTTTTCTTGATTTTTAATCCTATTTGCTGTATGATAAGGGAAAAGAAAGGGGACAGAGATATGGCTTTTACCAATACCCACATGCGGTCTGCTAGTTTTGGCATTGTTACCAGCTTGCCTGATGACATCATTGACTCTTTTTGGTATATCATCGACCATTTCTTAAAAAATGTCTTTGAATTGGAAGAAGAACTCGAGTTTCAATTGCTTAATAACCAAGGAAAGATTACCTTCCACTTTTCAAGTCAACACCTCCCTACAGCCATTGATTTTGACTTTAACCATCCTTTCGACCCTCGTTATCCCCCAAGAGTACTGGTTTTAGACATGGACGGTAGAGAAACTATCCTCCTCCCAGAAGAAAATGACCTATTTTAAAAACTCTAGCCTTCAGTTGCAAGTGACTGAAAACTAGAGTTTTTTCTATTGTTTCCAAGCATTATACAAGTTGCGAATAGGTTGCTTTAATGTCGGATGGATAAAATGAGGCGCAATTTCTTGTAGAGACTCAAGAACAAAAAGGCGTTCTGCTATGTAAGGATGGGGCAAGATAAGCTCATCTGTGTAAATGGCCTGGTCCTCCACAAAGAGCAAGTCCAAATCAATCAAACGAGGTCCCCAATGCACTTCTCGCACCCGTCCCATCTCTGTCTCAATAGCCAACAATGTTTCTAACAAGACTGGGGCAGGCAACCATGTTTCTACCTCAACCACCTGATTAGCAAAGCTATCCTGCTCCACACCACCCCAAGGCTCCGTCGTCAAAACACTGGACTCTTTAAGAATATGGATGCCACGAGCTCGCATTTTCTCAATGGCTTGCTCCAAATTCGCTTGCTTATCTCCCATGTTGCTTCCTAGGGCGATAAAGGCTCGTTGCTTACGGCGATGGATGGTTACTGAGCATGTATCTAGTGGCAAATGCACTGGCGCCCAAGGCTTTTTCAGTTCCAACTTGATTTCTTGGACAAGAGGATAGGTCTCAAAAGTACGTTCCACCAGTTTGTAGGCTACTGTTTCAATCAAATCCTCACTCGTTTCCTGAAACCAAGTCGTCCACTGCTGGCACAATTCTCCGTAATGGACAGAGGCTGCTAAATCCAAATCTGTCGCTGCCTTGGTCATATCATAGGATAGGATAGCTGAAACGACAAACTTCTGCCCCAATTCCTTCTCACTAGGAAAAAGACCATGATAGGCAAAAATTTCCAAATCCTTAATCTGCAGTTGATCCATAATGATTCCTTTCTAGAAAAATCCGCCCAAAGCGGATTCTTTTTATACTCAATGAAAATCAAAGTGCAAACTAAGAAGCTAGCCGTAGGCTGCNNTTGAGGTTGCAGATGGAAGCTGACGTGGTTTGAATTTGATTTTCGAAGAGTATTATAGTCCCATTAAACGATAAGCCTGATCTCTAAGGTCCTTATCTGTTTCAAATAGACCACGAGCTACTGTCGTCAAGGTTGCAGTACCTGGTTTTCTGACACCACGCATGCTCATACACATATGTTCCGCCTCAATGACAACAAAGGCTCCTTTAGCACCTAGATACTCCATCAAGGCATCGGCCACTTCGATATTCAAACGTTCTTGAATTTGTGGTTTTTTCGAATAAACTTCAACCGTACGGGCTAGCTTAGATAAACCTGCCACACGGCCATCTGGAATATAGGCAATATGCGCTCTCCCATAAAATGGCAAGAAGTGGTGTTCACACATGGTATGGAAAAAAATATCCTTTTCTACCACCATATTATCATCAATAATCTCAAAGGATTTTGACAAATGTTCCTCCGCTGTTTGACCAAGACCTGAAAAAATCTCTTGATACATACGGGCTACACGAGCAGGTGTTTCCTGCAAGCCCTCACGGTTAGCGTCCTCTCCTACAGCCTCGATAATCATTTTTACAGCTGCTTCAATCTTTTGTGTATCCATTCTCGTTCTTCCTCTCCATCAGATAGGCTCTCACTTGGCTCAAGAAATATAAAGAACCTGTGACAATCCTAACTGTTTGTTTCTCTTCTTTTTTATCTGTCAATTTCTGCTCTAGAAAATCCTGCCAACCTTGGCAGCTGAGATTTCTAGACTTGGCTACCTCTTTCAGCAGGCTTTCATCAGTCGCCCGACTATCCGCAAAATGGGTTAGAGTAAGCTCGGTATCTGGTATGGCCCCCAGCAAGTCCAACATATCCTCCAAGGCCTTGGTTTTGATACAAGTAAAGAGGATTTCCTTACGATAATCCGCAAAGCGTTCTTGCAAGGTTGCCAATAAGGCCTTGATAGCATGGGGATTGTGGGCTCCATCCAAAATCATCAAGGGATCTCTTGACACGATTTCCAGACGCCCCGGCCATCTTGTTTCTTCCAAGGCTTGACCAAGCAGGTGATTGCTTACTAGCTCTCGCCCATCTTCTTGACAAAAAGTATCAAGTAAAGCTATGGCCATCCCAGCATTCTCTATCTGGTGCAAACCAAGCAGGCCAGTCTGGAAGCGACCTTGTCTGACAGAACTGGTATAGTCAAAGACTTCCCCTGTAACCACACTCTTTTGATGGCTGACCTGATAATCTGTTCCGTAGGCAAGTCTCGGCGCATCTTTCCCTTCCGCAATGCGGTCAATCACAACCAAAGCTTCTGGAGCGATACGACCTGTTACCAAGGGAATACCTTGTTTGATAATACCAGCTTTCTGCTCTGCTATGGCTTCCAAGGTGTCACCAAGTAGGGCCACATGATCCAGTCCAATAGTTGTGATTCCTGTCAAAATAGGCTGGCAGACATTGGTACTATCTAAAAGTCCACCCATGCCGACCTCCATGATAGCCACGTCTACTTGCTCCAAGGCAAAGTAATCATAGGCTATAGCTGTGATAATCTCAAACTCGGTTGTCCCCTGCAAATTGGCGACCGCTTCTCCCTCCAGCAAAGACTGATAGTCTGCCATGAGGGCTTCTAGTCTAGCCTCTGGAATGGATTCCCCATTGATGCTGATCTGGTCTGTGTAATGAATGAGATAGGGCGAGCTAAACACGCCAACTCTCAGCCCTAGCTTTTCCAGCAGATTTTTCAAAAAAGCAATGGTCGAACCCTTGCCATTGGTCCCTCCGACATGGATGACCTTGAGTTTGAGATGGGGATTGCCACGCAAAGCTAACAGTTCCACCATTCGTTCCAAGCCAAAATGCGGTTGGTCCGTCCGGTAATTGGTAATCCACTGATTGTTTTCAAATTCTTTCATCTTATTTGTATTGTTTTAAATCTAAATTTTCCGCTTCATCAGCCAGACGAATAGCGGAGGCAATTTCAACTGCCATCCTGTGACTAGCTACGTCATGCACGCGCACCACTTCTACACCCTGTCTCGCAGCGATACTAGTTACATGAGCAGAGGCCGTGTCCCGATTGCGGAAACCAAGTTCTGTCTCAGGATTGACTTCAAAACCATTCTCCTCTAGGATATTGATGACAAATCGCTTGCGCGAAACTCCGAGAAAGATTGGATAGCCTTTCTGATGTAGTTTATCCAGGTCCCGTAAAAGAAGCAGATTTTCTTTCTTGGTCAGACCAAAGCCAATTCCTGGATCCAGCAGGATGTTTTCTTGAGCAATCCCAGCTTCCTCTGCTCTCGCTAGGGCTCGTTCAAAGAAAGTCTCCATCAAGTCTTCGATTGGCATTTTTTCAAAGTCAGCTAACTCTTCCTCTGTAAAAGCTTGACCAACACCGAAATGAGGAAATATGAGCGAGCTAGGATGCTGAGGTCGCGCCATGACTGGATTAAACATAATGACCACTTTCGCACCAGCCTTAGCAACCACATCCGCCATTTTCTCATCACCCATAAGACCAGTGATATCATTGACTAGATTGGCACCAGCAGCCAAAGCAGCCTCTGCCACCTGACTCTTCCAAGTATCAATAGAGATGAGGACATCACTTTCCTTGCGAATCGCTTTGATCACTGGAACAACACGCTGGATTTCCTCTTCTATCTCAACATAGCTACTACTTCCCGGCCGAGTCGATTCTCCGCCGATATCTAGCATACTAGCACCTTCTGCTATCAATTTACGAGCCTGCTGGAGTGCCTGCTCAAGAGCAAAAAATTGACCACCGTCCGAAAAGGAGTCTGGGGTTACATTGATAATTCCGCAAATAGCTGTCTTTGCATGATTGGCTTTACTTGACATATCGGTCACTCCCTCAAGGCTTTTCATCATATTATTTTTCTATTTTACCATAAAAAGAAAAAGATGGACACTATTGCATTCATCTTTTTCCCAGTAGAAACAAGTAAGCAATTGTCAAAAATCTTAAACAGAAACCCCTAATGTCCGACTCATGATCACCACAAGAGCCAACAAACAGAAAGCAACCCCATTCACAATCATGTGAAGCAAGATAGACATTTCCAAACGTTGGGTCTTGTAAGCCGTCCAAGACAGAACGATCGACATACCTCCATAAATCAATAAAGAAGGTAAATTACTTGGTTGATGCAATAAAGCAAACACAATCGTACCGACTACAAATCCCCAGCTCTCCTTGCCTCGGAAAATCTTTTTAGGAACAATCCCACGGCACAAGATTTCCTCACAAATCGGAGCAAGTAAGGCTAGCAAGAAGAAACTGGAAATCAGAGAACTATTCTGAACCATATCGTTAATCTGAGACTGATTACCTGTTGTCGTCTCATTTGACAGTTGTAACAAGATAGATCCAAGTATATTTGAACATATAATGACTAAATAACTTAATCCCAATCGTGCCAAATCCTTAGCTCTAAAAAAAGAAAAATTAAAACTTGCCAATTGCGTTTTACGAGCTCCAATAATAAATAGCACCAGAACCACAATCGAAATACCAGCAACTATCAGTCCTGATTGTAACAGTGGTACTGCATTTAAAGTTAAAATAGCAGTAACCCCTATAGGAAGCTGATATAAAATTGTCGCCAGCAAAAAGATTAACAGCCAGCCTGCACGATTCAATAATTCTTTCCACATATTTTTCTCTTTCATCACCGATCTCCTTTGTATTAAAAAAGGGGGAAAATCCCCCTGGGTCATTCTATTATAGGGCCATGCTGATGTAGTTAAGGATAAACAAGGCATCCAAAATCCAAATCATGACATGAACATCTTTAGCTTGACCTTTGACAAGCTTAGTCAAAGTGTAAGTCAAGAAACCAACTGCAATCCCTTGAGTGATAGAGTAGCTGAATCCCATAAAGATAGATGTGAAGAAAGCAGGAACTGCTTCAGCCATGTCGTCCCAATGGATATTTTTCAAGCTAGCCAACATCATAATCCCAACGATAATCAAGATTGGAGCTGTAGCGGCTGTTGGTACAATCGCTAGAAGTGGGCTAAAGAAGCTTGAGATCACAAAACAGATTGCCACGACCAAGGCTGTCAAACCAGTACGTCCACCTGCACCAATACCAGCAGCAGACTCAACATAAGTCGTTACATTTGAAGTACCTGCGATGGCACCAATTGAAGTACCAATCAAGTCAGAGTAAAGAGCCTTGTCTAACTTAGCTGATTGATGATTTTCACCATTTGTCGCTACGATACCAACTTTTTCACCTGTACCGATCAAGGTACCAATTGTATCAAAAATATCTGTCAATGAGAAGGCAAGAATGGCCATCAGAGTTTCAGGCAAGCGAGCTGTATCTGAAATCAAAGCTCCCAAACCTTCTGAACCGAGAGCTGCACCAAAGATTGTCTTCAAATCTTCAAAGGCTGCACCAACATGGTTATTAGCAAAATCGATACTAGACAAATCTACCAAACCAACTGCAATAGAAAGAACAGTTGTTGTCAAGATAGAGAGGATAATTCCCCCTTTAATTCCTTTGATAACAAAGAAGATTGTGATAGCAAGTCCTGCAAGAGCCACCAAAACAGCTGGATTATTAAAGCTGACCAAGCCTGGAACTGCTGAAGAGTTTGCTGCAATCGTTGCTTGAGCTTTGTCAGCCCCTTCTCCTACAACAGTATAGTTGCCTGGATCAATCGTGAATTTCAAAAGTCCAGCATTCTTAATTCCTACATAGGCAAGGAAGACACCGATACCAGCTGAAATAGCTGAGCGAAGAGCATTCGGAATCGATTCAATGATCATTTTACGAACATTTGTCAAGGTAATAATCAATGAGATAATTCCACAGATGAAGACCATAGCCAAGGCTTCTTGCCATGAATAACCGAGTCCGAATACAACTGTAAAGGTGAAGAAGGCATTGAGTCCCATACCTGGCGCTTGAGCATATGGCAAGTTAGCATAGAAGGCCATCATCAGGGTACCAGCAACTGCACCAATAATCGTTGCAAGGAAGACACCCTGAGCAGGCATTCCTGTTTGCGAAAGAATTTGTGGGTTTACAAAGAGAATATAGCTCATTGCAAAGAAAGTTGTTAAACCAGCGAGAACCTCTGTACGAACGTCTGTACCGTTCTCTTTTAGTTTAAATAATTTGTCCATTATCAATCTCCTTTTAGTTTTTACGAACAATAATAGAATTATATCATTTATCATTCACTTTTTCAATATCTTTGTTTGATTTATTTAAGAATTTGATGAAATTTCATTTTTGGTTTTGAATCTGCTTTTCTGCCTGCTTTTTGTTATAATAGTAGACATCTTATCTGAAAAGACACTAGAAAGGTCCATATGACGAAAAAAATTATTGCAGTTGACCTGGATGGAACCCTGCTCAACTCAGACAGTCAAATTTCTGACTTTACCAAAAAAACCATCAAAAAAGTTGCTGAAAAAGGCCATCAGGTTATTATTACGACAGGTCGCCCTTACCGTATGTCAAAAGATTTTTACCGTGAACTGGGCTTAGACACTCCTATGATTAACTTCAACGGATCCCTTACTCATTTACCAGACCAAGTTTGGGATTTTGAAAAGTGTTTGACTGTAAACAAAAAATATCTGCTAGATATGGTTCAACGTTCAGAGGACATTCAAGCCGATTTTATCGCTGGAGAATATCGTAAAAAATTCTACATTACAAATCTCAATGAAGAAATTGCCAATCCCAAACTATTTGGTGTAGAAGCTTTCCAGCCTGAAGATCAATTCCAGCCTGAATTGGTGACCAAGGACCCTAACTGTATCCTCTTGCAGACCAGAGCCAGTGACAAATATGCCTTGGCAAAAGACATGAACGCCTTCTACCAGCATCAACTTTCTATCAATACCTGGGGAGGTCCGCTCAATATCCTTGAATGTACCCCAAAAGGTGTCAACAAGGCCTTTGCTTTGGACTACTTGCTCAAGATAATGAATCGCGACAAAAAAGATTTGATTGCCTTTGGAGATGAACACAATGATACCGAAATGCTCGCTTTTGCTGGGAAGGGTTATGCCATGAAAAATGCCAATCCAGAGCTACTCCCTTATGCAGATGAGCAAATTTCCCTTACCAACGACCAAGATGGGGTTGCCAAAACCCTACAAGACTTATTCTTATAACCTATACTGATACTCAATGAGAATCAAAGAGCAAACTAGGAAGCTAGCCGTAGGTTGCTCAAAGCACTGCTTTGAGGTTGTAGATGAAGCTGACGTGGTTTGAAGAGATTTTCGAAGAGTATGACCAGCTTGCAAGCTGGTCTTTATGCTCTTTTCACAGTCTCATCAACCAGTTATACTCATCTACTTTCAAAAAGCATTCTA
>NZ_VMMV01000065.1:0-11101 GCF_013277375.1 Streptococcus sp. 3613 | reverse complement strand
TTTGAGCAACCTGCGGCTAGCTTCCTAGTTTGCTCTTTGATTTTCATTGAGTATAATTCAATTACCATTATTTTCTCCGATTTCTTGATAGTTTATAAAAAACCTAGGCTGTCACTCCTAAACAGTATGACAACCTAGTTTCAACAATTTACATTTTATAGGAGCGCATTATTTTGCTTTTGCTGCGTACTCTTCGTTACGTTTAATCATTTGTTTTCTGTACCAAGCAAAGATACCGATATAGAATACAAGGAAGACTACTGCACCAAGAATTGCTTTGATATCACCAGTTGTAGTGTTACCAATTGTCCAACCAAGAAGTTTTTCGATTGGTCCTTCAAGAGTAGAGTGAGTAATCAATTGAGTTTGGCTCACACCTTCTGGGAAGGCACCTACACCTTTAGCAAGTTCTGTTGCAAATGGCGCAATAAGTGTACCTGAAAGAAGGAAGAGTGGCAACAAGAGTGTTCCGAAGATAATCATACGGAGCAATTTACCACGCGTTACAACCAAGAGAGCTGGAGTAACACCCATAGCGATGATACCTGCAAGTGGCAAGATACCATTTCCAACTTTTGAAAGAAGCACTGCTTCAATCAACATGATTGGTGCAAGTACGTTGGCACAAGCCCAGATTTCAGCACGACCAGCGATGAATGGCCAGTCAAGACCGATATTGAATTTACGTCCTTGAAGACGTTTAGTAGCAACGTTTGTAATACCTTGTGATAGTGGTTCTACGGCTGCGATGAACCATGAACCGATAAGTGAGAAGAGTTCCAAAGATACACCGGCAGTCAAACCAAGAGACAACCATCCTTTGATAACAAGACGCCATTTATCTGCATCTGCAACACCTGCAATTGGATGTGGAGTTCCCATAATACCGATAACGATACCAAGGATGAAACCGATGAAGAATTTAGATCCCCAGAAACCGATTTTCTTGTTCAATTTAGCAGCATCAAAGTCATATTTATCAAGGCCTGGGAAGAATTTTTCAAAAATCTTATCCAAAACCATGATAACTGGGTTCATCATGTAGTTCATGTGAGTTGATGTCATTGGTGATGAACTTGGAGCGTTAAGAAGGTCATCAAATGTAGGTTTCATCAAGTCAGAGTTGATAATTTTCAACACACCAACAAGGACGATAGCTGCTGTAGCAATAAAGAGCGAAACCCCTTGACTCACACCATTGTTATCAGCATACCATTTAATCAAGAGACCTGTGATAGACAAGTGCCAGATATCAAAGATATCGACATCAAGTGTATCGGTTTTCTTCATAGCAAGCATCACTACGTTGACAATCAACATGATGAGCAAGAAGTAAAGTGTCCAAGCAGATCCCCAAGTGATTGTTGCGAGTGGTGCCCAACCAACGTCGGTAATACTCAATTGGATACCAGTGTTTTCAACGAATTTTGCAAGTGATGCTGAGAAAGCACCATTTAGCATACCGATGATAGCACCGATACCTGTAAGAGCGATGGCAAGTTTGATACCACCTTCAAGCGCTTTGGAGAATTTCACTCCAAAAAGTAAAGCCAATACTGTCAAAATAATTAACATGATGACAGGTCCACCCATTTCTAAGATGGGATTGAAAACCTTTCCGATTAGG
Organism: Streptococcus sp. 3613; assembly: GCF_013277375.1. Classification (NCBI taxonomy): domain Bacteria; kingdom Bacillati; phylum Bacillota; class Bacilli; order Lactobacillales; family Streptococcaceae; genus Streptococcus; species Streptococcus sp. 3613. The sequence goes on along the minus strand of NZ_VMMV01000065.1, from coordinate 9,474 downwards.
TCAAAGATTGCATCCATAACAGTTCCTCCCTTTTTTATGTTATATGAATGTTAACAAATTAGAATTAGCTTAATCCGTGTTCTTTAATAGCTGCTTCAATATTGTCAAATACTGGAGCGCTCATTGCTGGGATACGGAATAAGATTGGTCCAGCTTCGATAACTGGGATACCTGGTTCAAAACCAAGGTCTGTTGCAGCGATTGGTGTAAAGATATCGTAACCTTTCATAAGGTCTTCGTTTACATCTTTGACCATGACTGCATCACAGTGAACATCATAACCACGGTTTGAAAGTTCTTCTTCTAGAGCACTTTTAATTTGGTGACTTGAGTTAACACCTGCACCGCAGGCAGCAAGAATTTTAATCATTTAGATTTCCTCCGATTTTATTTTTTAATAGACAAGATTAAGCGGTTGCTTCAGCAATGTAAGCATAAAGTTTTTCTGGTTCGGAAATTTTTGATAGGTCTTCAAGATGTCCATTTCCTGTGAAAAAGTCCATCAACTGAGCCAGAATATTTGTTTGACTTGAACTTGAGTTATTGATGATAAAGAAGAGCAAGGATACTTCTACTTCCTTATCAGGAGCTATCATATTGTGGAAGGTCACAGGTTTCTCTAATCGAACAACCACCACTTTCTCAGCTAGATTATGAACAATATCTGTATGAGGAATAGCCACATTCGGCAAATCCTTACCCAAAAATTCCATATCTAAGCCAGTTGGAAATGACTTTTCACGCGTGATCAAGGCTTCACGATAAGTTGGAGTCACGATTTCTCGTTCCTCCAATAAAGTAGCAACCTGATCAAAGAGATGTTCTTGATTATCCGCTTCTAAGCAAAACACAAGGTTTTTACCAAAGAAATGATCTAATCCCATAAGGTTTTCCCTTCTTTCCATTAACTTTATGCTATAAGTATAACACTATATGTAATCGTTGTCAATAGTTTTCTGTTGATTTTTGTCTTTTTTATGCTTTTGTTGTGTTTATAGTTTGTTATATAAAAATAAACAAACAAATATTCCAAGTATTTTTCTGTTCTAATACTCAATGAAAATCAAAGAGCAAACTAGAAAGCTAGGCACAGACTGCTCAAAACACCGTTTTGAGGTTGTGGATAGAACTGACCAAGTCAGTAACCATATCTACGACAAGCCGACGTTGACGTGGTTTGAAGAGATTTTCGAAGAGTATTATTTTCCTTCTTTATCAGGAAATAGATAGCCAATCCCTACACAAGCTAGGACGCCTGCTCCAATCACCAAGCCACTTGAAATTGGCAACAGATCCAAAATTGCATTTGCGATGATAAAGGCAATAATCAAACACATCAGACTAGCCTTGTAGTCTTTTTTCAAAAGATTCTCTAGAGTGAAAAAGAGGAACAGACCCACCGGAATCAAAGACCATAGGCTGACATTCAAACTTGGCCAGCCAACAGAACCAAAATACAATACTGTCACTGCTGCTAATAAAAAGACAATTCCCAATAATTTTTTCATTTGTTTATCTCCAATTTTTTTATGAACTTGAGTTCTCTGATAGTGAAGCCTCACGTCCCTTACAAAAATCATTATAGTAGAGGTCAGTTTCAAGAACAAGTTCTTTTGCCTATCTGGTCTCTATATCAGTCTAAGTGGTTAAATAATGGCGATAAAATAAGGAAGCAGGTGAAAAACTACCTCCCAAATGAAAAGGAATTAAGCAACCAAACGCTACTTAATTCCTTGAAATTGTCTCATCACCTCTATTAGCCTTTAAATTTTGAAAGACTCTATTTGCTAATCAATATTTGTCAATACTAACCCTTTCAATCAATTCATTAGTTTTCTAAACTAAGTCTATTAATAAATCCAAAAAGAGTATCAATAGTAAAGTAAACTAAATAATTGAGTTATAAATAGCTATTTTCACAAAACTGTTTCATCATCACACCATCTCAGTACATAAACCATTTTTTCATCTATAGCTTTTGTCTTAATCTTAATCTTTTTTCTTTAATCCAAGAAATGCACCTAAGGTAAACATTATTCCGGCAACCAATGACGTGAAGACTTCGCTAACTGTTCCGGTTTTTGGTAACCTATCATTGTTAGTAGTTGATTTACTATCAATATTGGTATCTTTATTAGCTATGTTCTCTGGTTCATTAAGATAAACTTCCTTCTCATTTTCAAAGTTTTTATCATTTTTATCAGGAACTGGAGCTGTAACATCCTTAGTTGAATCAGATCTTTGACTTTCATCTAATTGACTATAATTTACTTGTACAGGAACTGTAGTTTTGACATCTTTAGTTGAATCAAATTTGTGTGAATGATCTTCTCTTTGTAAATCCTCTTTTCTGTGACTTTCATCTAATTGATTATGATTTGCTTGCACCTTATCTTTCTTTTTGGATACATCAAAAGTAGGTTTATTTTCCTCTTCCTTTTTCTCCTCTATTTTCTTGAATACAGGTTTTATAAGGGTATCTTTTGATAGATTAATAACATAACCAGCATCTTTTTTGCCTTCGACACCAGAAATTTCCCAGCCATCAAATTGATATCCTTTTTCTAATTCACCCTTATAAACAGGTAAAATGAAATCTTCTTCCGACACTATCGTTGAACTCATTTCTTTTCCATTTTGAATGGTCACAGTCACCCTATGAGGTTTTAGTTCGCTCACCTCTCCCGTATCTTTATTTAAAATAAATTCTTTTACGGTTGTATTTCTTGCGAAATCTTTTACAAGAATCTTAATATTTAGTGTCTTATCTGTTAGTTGTTTAATATCATCAAATGATGTATATTCTTTTCCATTTACATAAATATGTTGTTCTTGAATCTCACCATCGAATCCATTATTTCTTTTATCATTGATGTTAAAGACTACAGATTTTCCATCAGCATATTCGATACTAGTATTTCCCTTGGGATCAATGTTTACTTCTGGTTTAACATTATCATATAAAAATTGATAGTGTACTCCAACCGCTTTCGCATTCAAATTGCTATAGCCAGTTTGCAGATAAACATTTCCATCCATATCTGTTACCTTATCTGGAAATCCGTTTGCTTTATAATCTTTCATCCCCCAGTCCATGATGTCACCGTCTTTAACATTAAGCTTAACGTTAAAATCTCTAGTGTTATCAATGTGTAAATCTCCGTAGATTAAATAATTATCTACAACCGATTCATTAACTCTCAATTCCCAGTTAAAACCACCCTTATCAGAAATCTTACCTCTTAAATAAAATTCTGGATTTCGTACATAAATTTTATTAGATTTAGATGGATTAAAGTAGTTCTTATCCATTGAAAGGTTTACTGGTTTGGTATCAATAAATAACATGGAGCCATCTTCTTTTATAGCTTCTACATTAGAATATTCCTCCCCATGATACTCTTTATTATCTTTACCAAATAATACAAGTTTAGAGGAATCTGTCACAAGATTTCCATCTTTATCGATTGCTTCCCCTTTATCATTCATGTTAAAGGTAAACACTTGATATCTTACAATGTTAAAGCCGTCCAAAGCCGACATTAATACTGATTGAGTGCTTCTTCCATCTTTAACATTTCTACTATCAGCATAAATTGTTGTTTCTGAAAGGACTCTTAGATTAGGATTGGCCTTTTGTATTTTTGCTATATCTTCATTGCTATAGACTCCATTTCCTTCTAACATATCCGTTTTTCCAGGATTATAGGTAGTCACTTTTAGTGCATAGCCTTTTCTCAGAATGATATTATCCTTTAATAGATATTGTTGTTTTTCTGAATCAGAATAGATTTTACCAGATTCCATTTCAGTTAAATTGTTTGGTTTGTTTTTTGAAAGATCACCTTCTCCTAATTCTATTACATTCCCATAACTTGATGCATAGGGATATTCTGTTTTAGTTTCCCTATTTTTTTCAGGCATTCTAATTTTAGTTTTAGCTTTTGTTTTACCCTTATCTTTTACAAGGATATTCATATCACCCGTAAAGGATAGACCATCGACTACATCATTTGTATTTGCAAATAAGTCAAAGGTTAGAGTTTTAGTTTGTGGGTCGTATTTACTTGCCTTAATTTCTATTAATTTGAAGCCATTGCCATAGTAAGCCTTAGCATTTTTGGATACATTACTTACTTTTCCAAGAATTTCAAAATGTCCATCCTTTGATGGGCTTAATACTCCACCAAGTTTTGATTTAACATCATCAAGTTTCTCAGTTTCATATTCTAGAGCACTCTTATCTTCATAGGCAGTTATATTTCCTTCATCGTCATATTGATAATCAAGCTCTACTGTTCTTTTTCCACCAGTTACAAAGTCATATTCTTCCCTATATTTCTTTTTAATGAGTTTCTTTAGGTCTTTATTTTCAAAGTCTCTAATTGTTGAAATAGTTTTATTTATTTCAAGGCTAGCTTCTCCCTCAACTGAACTTTCTTCAGCTGGTTTTGAATCTTCATCCTTAGCTTGATTATTATTGGTATTTTCCTCTGGGCTCTTTGCATTTTTGAGTTTTTCTTCAGAAATTTCACCTAGTTTTTCATATTTAGAAGCATCTTTGTCAGGATCTACTAGGTAATAAGAAATCATTCCTTTTTCATCAGCTTGGTCATCAAATTTAATTCTATGGATTTTGGTGAAGTTGCTTGCACCATCTAGGGCGATTACTTCGATGATTTTTCCTCTTAAATCTCCTGCTCCGCTAATTTCGTAGATAGTATTTCCATCTTTATCAAGCTTCCTATTTCTTCCCTCACCCTCTCCGGCGTAAGTTACATCAAGACTTTTCTCAACATCTCCATACTTATCGACAAGAGCTGCACCTGCGTACCATACTTCGTTGGCTACTTCTTCAAATTTCTCAGGATGTTCTTTTTGGTCTCTAGCAAACAAGGTTTCGTGTTTGTACTCATCCTTTACCTTGTGGTAGGTATCTTTTGCGATCAATTTAATTTTATCTGGATTAGAAAAATCAATTGAAATAATTTTTGGAGCTGTATTATCAATTTTTACTGGTATATAAGAAACTTGCCATGGATAATCCTTGGTTAATCTATATTTGAATTTGTAGAAGTATTGACCCTCAGCTATTGATTCAAATTGTCCTCTTATCCTAGTAGCTGGATCTTGGTTATCCTTACTTTCTGGTTCATTTTCTTCTCTACCTCTAGGGTTATAGATGAGTCCATCCCACTTCAAATCACCCCAAACTTTTAGTTTAGATGATTTGATTCCCTTTGCATCATTGCTTTTAGAATTTAAAATTCCTCTAATAAAGTGTTCTCTCGAAATGACTTTTAAGTCTCTTTGATTTTCTCCCTCTTTATTTGTATTTACTATTGAAATCAATCCTTCTTCTGCACTTCTTAATACAAGTGGAGAAGGGGTTAATCCTCTTTCTAGTGAAACACTTTGTGGTTCTCCCTTTGAGTCAAGTGGATATACCCTAGCAACATTAGATCCACTAGTGGATTCTGCATGAATACCTTGGTTGTTAAAGGCAAATAAGTCTGGGTCTTGGTCTAGTGATGTAATATTTTTATCTTTTCTGTTTTGAATAATAGCTGCTGGATTAAATTTATCTATACCATGTTCTCCACCAATACCCTTGTTCAAGGTTCCAGGAATTTTCGGTTTACCATCATCATCATAACCTTCCATTGTTTTTGATTTTGAACCCTCTTCCCAGGCCCATTTATCAAGGATTGGTTCGTGGTTCCAATTCCCAGCAAATCCCATTAGAGGCATCGACAAAGAAGGTTGGAAGTTTATTTTCTTCCCGTTAGAGTTTAGAGCTTCCATTTCTTCCACTGACTCAAAATGAATAAATGATTCTACAAATTTATTTTTGTCTTTAGCCTCTCCAACATTTATAACCGCATTCAAATCAAAGCTAGAATTTGCGCCTATAGTGAAAGTATCATGCTCAAATGTGATATTTGCTCCTTTGATTTTTTCTGGATGGATTTCTGGAACAATTTGCTTCCCATCTGGAGATTTTTCATCTTTATATGTTTCATCCAGTTTTAATCTGTCAGTTAGAGAATCTGTAGTTATCGCTGATGCTGAAACTTTAAAGGTTAAAGGTCTGTCTGATGTATTGTGAAGCTTAACTGTAAAATATTTTTCTTCTCCTTTTATTTCTTTAAGAGAAATAGAACCATAAGAGTTTACCAAACCTTTAGAATCCTTGTTTTTGAAAGTCGCTACAACTTCATTTCTCAAAGCATTGGCAACATTAATTAGCCCTGCTCCCTGTTGTCTAGGTGATGCAAAGTATTGGCTTTTTTCTTTCCAAGACGTTGCGTCCATCATAGGTCGCGCAGTATTTTGTAAAGCAATTTTTGTAAGACTTGTAAGGTCTATTTTGTCATCTCCCTCAAGATTTTTCAATACAGGTCTTTCAAGCATTTCCTTTAACTTCGGTCTAATCAAAACAGTAGAAGCTGCTACGATTGGAGTTGCCATACTAGTTCCTGACATATAGCCATAAGTTGATTTCCCATTAATGACATTGAGAGTAGATTTAATGTTTTTACCAGGTGCTGAAACATCGGGTTTTAAAAGTAAATCTACTCTTGGCCCCCAAGATGTGGATCCTGCTGGAACGATGATATCTTCTTTATAGAGTTCTTTGTCTGTGTCAGGTGCAAACTTAAAGTCAATCTCTTTTTCGTCACCTACATTCGGTTTGTTGGAATTAAAACTTTCCATATCAATTGGATAGTATTGCTCCAATTTATCTTTAAAATCTTCTTTATTATTTCTTTTGACTTCAGTTTTTTTATCAGGATTAATCATGTTCCATAGCTTTACACCATCATCTCCTGAAATTGAAAACACTTGACTTTTAGTACCTTCATCCGCTTCATATCCCATAGCTGGAAGCTCTGTCCAATTATCTCTATTGTAGTAATTGACAGTATTTACAACCATAATGGCGCGTGCGCCCTTATCCGTAGCTTTTTTAAAAGCATTTTTTAAATCCTTTGTATAAATTCTATCCATTACTGCAATTTTGCCCTTAAGATCCAAACCTATCAAATCTTGGTCTTGGCCCTTGCCTATATATACAAATTTCAATTTACTAGGAGCTTTTGAACCATCTTCATTTGTTGTGATTTTATTCTTATCGAAAAAGGCCCCTATATTTCTGTATTTAAAACTTTCTCCACCTATGTTAACTTTATCAAACTCAACTGTTTGATTTTTAGCAGATGCAACCGCTATCGCATCTTCATGTGCTGCTGTTCGCGTTACATTTCCAGTGTCGGTCATTTTCAGATGATTATTTGCCACTAAATCCCAAGAAGAACTTGAAGCAGAAGTCGCATAGTTACCCGTAGCGACAACCATTGGAATGCCTGCTTTTCTTAATGCTCTAATAGCTTGCCAATATTTCTCACCTACAAGACCTGTTCCTGTAAAACCAGATGATACCGAAACAACATCAACGTTGTGTTTGATAGAATCTTCAATAGCATGAAACATTGTTTCATCCCCTGCGAACCCAGATCCTGCGTCAGAGTACATTTTATAAGAGAAGATCTGTGCATTAGGTGCAATTCCATCTATGCCATTAAAGTTCTTGATGTCTTTTTCAGTATCATTTCCAGCAAGAATCCCTGCAATATGCATCCCATGGGGATCAAAATAATCACTTCCATCATCAGCTCTTTCTACGGTAATTTTACCACCATTATAATAATTAAAAGCATGAGGAATTTTATCACTCAACCAATAATTTTTATCAGTGCCTTTTAAGTCTTCTTTTTTAAATCTCATTGAGGCTTTGGCATCATCATCAATCCTCATGGCCTTATGCCTATAATCTGTCCCGGTATCGATATTTGAAATGACCATACCTCTACCATCAAAGTTTTTCCCAAATTGAGCATTAATGGCCTTTAGGTAATCGATAGCCTCCTCAACTCCAATTTCCTTTCTGGCATGATTCATCATGGGTTGGACTTTTTGTGCCCTTTCAACCGATGAGATACCTTCTATGTGTTTAATTTTGTCCAAGTTATCTGGAGTTGTTTCTATGGCACTACCGTTAAAAATTCTATCATAAGTATATAAAACTTTTGTATTCTTAAGACTGGATAGTCCCTTGATTGCTTTTTCTCTAGACTCTTCATCTTTAAATTCAGCAATATAGACAAGTCTATCCTCTTTTTTGGGACTTTCTGAGTCTTTACTTGCAGACGAGTCCGCTTTATCTCCTTGGGATTGATTGGAATTTTCTTCTTTGCTTGTTGCTTCTTCATTGCTAGTGCTATTGTCTATCACAGGATTTTTACTAACAACTTCTTTTTCCTCAATAATTGTTGTTTTCTTTTCTTCAGTATCCTTTGAAGCTTCTATAGCATGATGAATCTCTTCATGTTTCTCTTTATTTTCTGTTTCCTTATCTACTACTACTTTTTCTTTATCAGAGATATTTAAAGCATCTTCAGAGCTAGATATATCTGCTAAGACTACCTTATTAGGGGCATAGGCTGCTAAAATAACTGCAGCTGTGGTTAATGACAATACTGTACTTTTTTTCATTTTAATTCCTTACATATTTATTTAACTTCCAATAGATAGAAAACTTTAACTTTGCTAGCCTTTGTTATAAAAAGTTTTACTAAGTATTATCTAGGAAATAGAGTAGTACATTTATATATAATTGTTAGCTCTCCATAAAAATAGTATATCATTTTTTAAATTTAAGTCAAGAAAAATTAATATGTGTTAATTTATTTTTTAATACACATTAAAAATATAGAGTCAAAAACTTTCGTAGTTAGCTGGGGTACATTGTCAGAACATTCACACCATCAAAAATAGTAGCAATCAAATTGAACCACTACCAAAATCACAAAGTCAAACATCATTGATGAAATATCAGCGCTATTAAACAATATAAATAACCGCTAAGAATAAGACTTAACCCCAAATCATTCATACCTCTCTCAACTAGATGTGACTTACAAAACCCCTGACCTCATGAGCCACTTTCTTCCTCCTCATGAGGTCAGTTTTACTTTCTGCTGTTCCAGTATCGTTTTTCCTCGCTAGATTTCCTCAAAAGGGCATACTCCTCCCTTGGTGCGTCACACGATTTTTTCATCTCGACTGTTCTTTAATGTATCATTAACGACGCTTTTCTTCTAGGTGGTTCATAAGGAACAGGAAGATTCAGGTTGACTTTTCTAATCCTAGAATAAAGTGCTGAAAACAATTCGGAATAGGCATAGAGACTAGACAATTTGAGGAGCTGCTTGCGTCCTGTTCGAACACATTTTCCTACCACGTGAAGAAAAAGATGGCGGAAGCGTTTGATTGTTAAAGTTTGGAAGTCACCTCCAGCTAGATGTTTGAGAAAAAGATAGAGATTGTAGGCGATACAGCTCATCATCATACGAACTTCGTTTTTGATTAAGGTTGAACTATCCGTTTTATCGCCAAAAAATCCCTCCTTCA
>NZ_VMMV01000064.1:0-10864 GCF_013277375.1 Streptococcus sp. 3613 | reverse complement strand
ACAGGATTTTTCTATTCTTCTAGCTATCAAAGTCACTTAGATATTCATAGCGTTCGTATTTTTCAAGGAGTGCTTCGTTTTTCTCGTCCAATTCTTTTTGGAGAGTAGCCAGCTTACCAAAGTCAGAACCATTGGCCTGCATTTCCTCTTCAATAGCAACGATACGATTTTCCAAGGCTTCAATATCGCCTTCAATGCTTGCCCACTCCTGCTTTTCTTGGTAGGTCATGCGTTTCTTGTCTTCACGAACCTTGACCACTTTCTCCTTTTCGGCCTTTTGCACTTGATTGGCCATCTCTGTTTCAAAGGCTTTTTCATCAAGGTAATCAGTGTAATGACCAAAGAAAGGACGAATCTTACCATCTTCAAAAGCCAGAATCTTGGTCGCTACCTTATCCAAGAAATAGCGGTCATGGCTAACTGTCAAGACAGGCCCTGCAAAGCCTTGCAAGAAATTCTCCAAAACTGTAAGAGTAGCAATGTCCAGGTCATTGGTTGGCTCGTCCAAGAGGAGAACATTTGGTTTTTCCAAGAGCAATTTGAGGAGATAAAGACGCTTTTTCTCTCCACCTGACAATTTCTCAATCAAGGTTCCATGCGTTGAACGTGGGAAGAGGAACTGCTCCAGCAACTCTGCAATCGAAGTCGTAGAACCACCGCTGGTCTTGACTTCTTCTGCTACTTCCTGCAGGTAATTGATCACTCGCTTGCTCTCATCCAAGCCCTCAATTTGCTGAGAGAAATAGGCGATGCGAACAGTTTCCCCTATCACAACTTGACCTGCTGTCGGCTCAAGACTTCCTGCAATCAAGTTGAGGAGGGTTGATTTCCCAACACCGTTGTTCCCAACAATTCCAATACGATCTTTAGCCTGCACCAAGAGATTAAAATCTTGCAAAATAGGCTTGTTTTCATAGGCAAAGGAAACATCCTGAAACTCGATGACTTTCTTCCCAATCCGACTGGTTTCAAAGTTCATGGTCAAGTCTGTTTCAGCAACGCCACCTGAAACTTCTTTCTTCAAATCGTGGAAACGATTGATACGAGCCTGCTGCTTGGTCGCACGCGCCTGCGGTTGTCTACGCATCCAGGCCAATTCTTGCTTATAAAGTTGTTCCTTTTTGTGGAGAAGAGCCGCATCGCGCTCATCCTGTTCCGCCTTGAGGCGAACATAGTCCTGATAATTGCCCTGATACTCGGTCAAGCCTGCTCGATCCAACTCGAAAATACGTGTTGACAAAGCGTCTAGGAAATAACGGTCGTGGGTAATAAAAAGAACCGTCTTCTTAGAATTTTTCAAAAAGAGGGTCAGCCACTCAATAGTCGCAATGTCCAGATGGTTGGTCGGCTCATCCAGCAGCAAGAGGTCGTGGTTGCCAAGAAGAACTTGCGCCAACTGAACCCGTCTTCTTAGACCACCTGACAATTCCCCAACTGGAGTAGATAAATCCTGAATCCCCAGCTTGCTAAGAACCGTCTTGACCTGACTCTCGATTTCCCAAGCTTGGAGAGAGTCCATTTCTGCCATGATACGTTCCAAACGCGCCTGCTTGTCCTCACTATAGTTGAGCATGATCAACTCATACTCACGAATAAGCTGGATTTCCTTGAGGTCGCTGGAGAGAACCGTATCCAAAACTGTCTTTCTATCATCAAAATCAGGATCTTGGGTCAAGTAACCAATTTGGTAATCATTCTTAGCTGAAAAAGGACTAACATCCCCATCAAATCCAGAAACACCAGAAAGAACATCTAAAAGGGTGGTCTTACCAGTCCCATTGACACCAATCAGACCGATTCTGTCTAGGTCATGGATGATAAAGGAAATATCCTTAAAAACGGTCTTGTCACCGACGGATTTACTTAGTTTTTCAACGATAAAATCACTCATTTTTTCTCCCTCAGATAAGCATGGATGGCTTGACGGTCATTTTCCAATTCTCCATCGACAATGGCATACTCAATCTCTGTTAAAATCTCTCCCAAGTCTGGTCCCGGCTGATAACCATATTCCTTGATCAAAATGCCACCATTAATCTGAATTTCTTTCTTGTCATGAATGGTCAAACTCTGATAGGTTTCTGTTATGACTTGTGGGTTGACTGGTTTTCCCTGGGTCTGACGAAGATTTTCAGCCTGTAAAAGCAACTCCAAGTCAAAGCGATAACAATCGCGCTTGCTCAATTCTCCCTTTTCACGCAAGGCCAAAATAGTCAGCAAATCCTGAACTTGCTTGGCAAACTGACGTGAGGTCTTCCAAGCTTTCAAAAATGGCTGCGCATTTTCAATCTCCAAAGCCCACAGTAGAGCCGCCCAAGCTTGCTCTGAAGATTCAAAGGTGAAATCAGTCTCTAAATCAAACAGTCTGTTAAGTTTGTCTTGGCTAGATGCCAGATCAGGGAGATAGTCATAAGCTTGACTCTCAATCATGGAAGCCAAGCCCCTTCTCCAAAATGGAGCCAGCAAGAGTTTATCAAACTCAACGAAGATACGCTCCACAGAAATTTTCTCCAAAAGTGGCGTCAATGTCTTCATAGCTTTAAAGGTTTCTGGCTCAAGTTCAAAGCCAAGACTAGCCTGAAAACGGAAACCACGCATAATTCGTAGAGCATCTTCGTTGAAACGCTCACTAGCCACTCCAACCGCTCGTAAGACTTGCTTTTCCAAATCTTCTAAACCATGAAACAAGTCAATGATTTCCCCTGTCTCGTCCAAGGCAAAGGCATTGACTGTAAAATCACGGCGCTTAAGGTCTTCTTCTAGCGAGCGAACAAAAGAAACCGCACTGGGTCTGCGATAGTCCACATAGACATCCTCTGTCCGAAAGGTGGTTACCTCATACTCCTCATCCCCATCTAAGACCAAGACGGTTCCATGCTCGATTCCGATATCGGCTGTTCGCGGAAAAATCTGCTTGGTCTCTTCTGGATAAGAAGACGTCGCAATATCCACATCATGGATAGGGCGATTGAGAAGGGCATCTCGAACAGAACCTCCAACAAAATAGGCCTCAAAACCTGCTTCTTTAATTTTTTCTAATACTGGTAAAGCCTTCTGAAATTCAGAAGGCATTTGCGTTAATCTCATAATAAGTGTTCTAATCCATAGACAAGCTCATGACGCTTGACAACTTCTTTAATTCCCAAATTCACCCCTGTCATGAAGGAGCTGCGATCATAGGAGTCATGACGGAGCGTCAATCCTTCTCCCTGATTGCCAAAGATGACTTCCTGATGGGCTACCAAGCCTGGTAAACGAACTGAGTGAATCCGCATGCCATCAAAGTCAGCACCACGGGCACCTGCAATCAATTCTTCCTCATCAGGCGCACCTTGCTGAATAGACTCTCGAACTTCTGCCATTAACTCAGCCGTTTTAATAGCTGTTCCACTCGGAGCATCCTTTTTCTTGTCATGATGGAGCTCGATAATCTCCACATTGGGGAAATATTTAGCAGCCTGCCTTGCAAATTGCATAAGCAAGACAGCACCCAAGGCAAAATTTGGAGCGATCAAGCCACCCAAATCTTGGGCACGAGAAAATACTTTTAGCTCTGTAATTTCTTCACTCGTGAAACCAGTCGTTCCAACTACTGGAGCAAAGCCATTTTCAAGAGCAAAGCGTGTATTTTCATAGGCAACAGCTGGAGTTGTAAAATCTACCCAAACATCCGCTTCAAAGCCTGCTAAATCAGCCTTATCCTTGAAAACAGGAATTCCCTGCCATTCTGACTCAGACTCAAAAGGATCCAAAACTGCTACCAAGTCCAAGTCTGGATCAGCCAAGACCATCTGACAAGCAGCTTGACCCATCTTTCCCTTAAAACCAGCAATAATTACTCGAATACTCATCTCTACTCCTGTCTAAGATACAAGGCCTGTAAGAACACAAAGTGAAAATAGGAATTCTGATCAAGAAGTGTCTACTCCTTGGAAGAACTATCTTTTTCACACAGGGTCCCAGGCGTGTTCAATTATCAAGATACAAAGGACCTTAGCTGCCCATGAAAAATAGGGAATGACGCTGACTTGCCACGAAAGGCAAGACAGGCATCTTTTTTCAAGAGGCAGGTAGTCCGTGTTCAATTGCTAAGATACAAGGCATCTTAACTAGTCTAAAAGTGCCAACTAAATCACTGGAATATAACCTAGAGCAATACTTCCTGCTCCTAGGTGGGTTCCAATGACACTACCAAATGTAGCTAGTGAAATATCCGTACCCACTCCAGATTCAATCAAGTGGTGACGCAATTCTTCAGCCTTTTCAGGAGCATTCCCATGAATGACAATGACCCGATATTGGCCTGAAGCCGTTGTTTCCTTGATGATTTCAATCAAGCGCTTGGTTGCTTTCTTTTCCGTACGAACTTTTTCGTAAACTTCAATCACACCTTGATCGTTAAAATAAAGGATTGGCTTAATGCTAAGCAAATTGCCCAAAATGGCAGCCCCATTTGAAAGGCGCCCACCTTTTACCAAATGATCCAGGTCATCTACCATGATAAAAGCTGACGTACGGCTGATTTGAATAGCTAGCTTATCCTGAATGATAGCAAAATCATCGCCCTGATCTCGCCAGTTAAAGACGCTTTCAACCATGATGCCTAGGGGAGCGCTTGTAATCAAAGTGTCTGGGAAAGCAATGGTTAAACCTTCATAGTCATCCACCATATACTGAATATTTTGGTAAAAACCTGAAATTCCAGAAGATAGGAACAGCCCCAAGGCATGTGTATAACCTTGTTCTTTGAGCGAAGTTAAGATCTCATCTAACTTGGCAATACTTGGTTGACTGGTCTTAGGCAATTCAGAAGCCTGAGCCATTTTTGGGTAAAATTCCTCAGCAGTCAGATTGATGCCTTCGACATACTCCTCACCATCAATATTGACAGGAATATCCAAGACATACAAATCTTCTCTTTGCAAGGTCTCTGCACTGAGATAGGCAGAAGAATCTGTGATAACAGCTAGTTTCATATTAGAACTCCAAATTGATTCCTGGTAAGTCTAATGCAATTTCAGTTACTTCGTAAGTCAAACGGTTGAGCATATTCAAACATGGACGAGCCAAAGTTTCCACTTCTTCTTGGCTCAATTCACTTGGTTCATTGACAATACGGCCATCGATATGATTTACCTGTGAAATGGTTCCACTGATGACAAACTTATCAAATACAATCATAAATGTCAAGATGACAATCAAGGAAGTCACTTGATTTTCTTGATTATGTTGGAGCAATTGGAAGTTCACATCCACCTTAGTTTCAGGAGCTCCATTTTCATTTTCCCATTCAAAATTACGCGCATCAAAATGATACTGACTAACAAATTCTTGTTCACGTTTAAGATTCATATCTTTCTCCCTCGGCTACAATATTATAAGCTATTGTACCATAATTTTTTATTTTCATCTAGTTTTCTAAGTTTTAGTCCATCCCAATTTCAGCTCGAACTACGTCTGCGATGGTATCAACATAGTAGTCAACTTCTTCTGTGGTAGGCGCTTCTGCCATAACACGCAAGAGGGGCTCTGTTCCACTTGGGCGTACTAAGATACGACCATTCCCTGCCATTTCTTCTTCCATCTTCTCGATGATAGCCTTGATAGCTGGCACTTCCATAGCCTTTTCCTTCACGGCATTTTCCACTCGGATATTGACTAATTTTTGTGGATAGATGGTTACTTCTGCTGCCAACTCTGACAAGCTCTTACCAGTTTCCTTCATGATTTTTGTCAATTGGACAGCGGATAATTGACCATCACCTGTTGTATTGTAGTCCATCAAGATAACGTGCCCAGATTGTTCACCACCGAGGTTGTAGCCTGATTTTCGCATTTCTTCAACAACGTAGCGGTCGCCAACTGCAGTGACTACCTTGTTAATACCTTCGCGATCCAAGGCCTTGTGGAAACCAAGGTTAGACATAACAGTTGTCACAATTGTATTTTGAGCCAATTGTCCTTTTTCAGAAAGGTATTTCCCAATGATGTACATAATCTTGTCACCATCGACGATGTCGCCATTTTCATCAACAGCAATCAAACGGTCACTGTCTCCATCAAAGGCCAAACCAATAGCTGAGCCGCTTTCTTTGACCACTTCTTGAAGGGTTTCTAGGTGGGTTGAACCAACATTAAGGTTGATGTTAAGACCATCTGGTGTTTCCCCTATAACAGTCAACTGAGCACCAAGGTCTGCAAAGATTTGACGGGCACTTGTAGAAGCTGCACCATTAGCTGTATCCAAGGCAACCTTCATTCCTTCAAGAGAAGTTCCAGTTGAAACAAGGTAGCCTTCATACTTACGCAAGCCTTCTGGATAATCTACCAAAGTTCCCAAGCCTTCTGCACTTGGACGAGGAAGAGTGTCTTCCGCAGCATCTAGCAAGGCTTCAATTTCTGCTTCTTTTTCGTCATCTAGTTTGAAGCCATCACCGCCAAAGAACTTGATTCCATTATCAAGGGCTGGGTTGTGGCTAGCAGAAATCATGACACCGGCGCTTGCTCCCTCAGTTTTTACCAAGTAAGCTACTGCTGGTGTCGCCAGAACACCTAGTTTGTATACGTGAATTCCTACAGATAGAAGACCAGCTACCAAGGCAGATTCTAGCATTTCCCCTGAAATACGTGTGTCACGTCCTATAAAGACTTTCGGTGCTTCCGTTTCATGTTGACTAAGAACATAGCCTCCAAAACGTCCTAGCTTAAAAGCTAATTCTGGAGTAAGTTCTACATTAGCTTCTCCACGGACTCCATCAGTCCCAAAATATTTACCCATTTTTATAAAATCCTTTTTTCTATTTTTAATTCGTTTTTGAACTAGTTGCTTTCGTTGACGAAAATGTCTCCGATGAACTGCTTGTAGTTGAATTTGATGTGCTTGAACTTGGTGCTGCTGGTTTTGTAGTTACCTTCATTGTTGTATCAAAGGGAGTGATAACTGTCGGTAAGACAACACCATTGCGGTCGATTGCCTGCAAAGGTACTGAACCACTGTAATTACCTGTTATGTGTTCGCTAGTTGGCAAGACAGCGATAATCTTATCAATTCTATCCAATGTCTCTTGATCACTCGTAATCGACACTTCTTCATCTGACACCGTGACATTTTCAATCTGTACCCGACTATCAATTTGACTAGGGTCAATCTCTGGTACAACCTTTACCTTATCCTTCTGAGCCTTCTTCCCAATCTTGACTGTAATTTTTTGCGGAGTCGCCACAGCGGTCAGCCCATTGGGTAAATCTTCAATGCTCAAAGGAACTTCAATCGTTCCAACACTGGCATCTGTTAGGTCAGCAGTAACCTTGAATTTACGTGTGCTTTCTTGCATTTCACTAGCTAGCGATAGGCGATTTGCACCAGTCAAGACCACTGAGACTTCTGAAGCAAAACCGCTAATAAAATACTCATCACTATTATAGCGTATGTCAATAGGAACATTTGTTACTGTATTCGTATAGGTTTCCGTTTTTACCTGCCTAGCACTGGTACTGTTTTGAAAATTCGTCGCCGTAGCATAGACAAATAAGACACAAGCAAAAAAGAGTGAGGATATGATATATAAACTATTTTTTTTCATGTTTCCATCCTCCTAGCAATCGTTCTTTAAAACTAAGACCCGCTTCCTCTTTTGGAAGTAAGATTTCACGTAATTCTGTTTCAAATTCATCAAGTGTTAGGTTGTGCTTAAACCTTCCATTATAGGTTATCGAAATTCCTCCCGTTTCCTCTGATACGACAAAAGTCAAGGCATCTGAGACTTCTGATAAACCGATAGCCGCCCGGTGTCTGGTCCCAAATTCCTTGGAAATCCCTGTGTTTTTTGTCAAGGGCAGATAGGCAGACGTCACAGCGATACGTTCTTCTTTGATAATCACCGCACCATCATGTAGGGGAGTGTTGGGAATAAAAATGTTAATGAGAAGTTCTGCAGAAATCTTAGCATCCAAGGGAATTCCTGTCGAAATATACTCCTGCAAGGTACGTACACGCTGAATAGCAACCAAGGCCCCGATTTTACGAGGACTCATGTATTCAACAGACTTAACAAAGGCACGAATCATCTGTTCCTCAGCACTAATAGGGGCATTGGAAAAGAAATCTGTCGCTCTTCCCAAACGTTCCAAACCAGTCCGAATCTCTGGAGAGAAGATAACAACCGCCGCAATAACTCCATAAGTAATAATTTGATTGATTAACCAAGAAATCGTAGTCAAACCAATCATATTTGCAAGGATTTGAGCTAAAATAAACACCAAAACTCCACGTACCAAAATCATAATCTTGGTTCCTGCAATAGCTTTTGTAAAATGGTATAAAATATAAGCAACAATCAAAATATCAATCAGATTGATAGCTATCGTCCATGGACTTGCAAACAAACTGGTCCAATATTGCAGATTGGATAATTGTTGAAAATTCATCCCTGATATCCTCCCTATCAAAACACTTTCGTCCTATTATACCATTTTCTGGCATTTTTTTCCCTATCCTAGTCCATTTTACATTGAACAAAAATATGATAAAATAAACTGACTAGAAAAAACAAAGGAGAAACTATGTCTCAACTCTATGATATTACCATTGTGGGTGGTGGTCCTGTCGGGCTTTTTGCAGCCTTTTATGCCCACCTACGCCAAGCCAAGGTTCAAATCATCGACTCTCTTCCCCAGCTAGGTGGACAACCTGCTATTCTCTACCCTGAAAAGGAAATCCTAGACGTACCAGGCTTCCCAAACCTGACTGGAGAAGAGTTGACTAACCGCTTGATTGAACAGCTAAATGGATTTGATACCCCTATTCATCTCAATGAAACGGTTCTTGAGATTGACAAACAAGAAGAAGAATTTGCCATCACAACTTCTAAAGGAAGTCACCTGACTAAAACAGTTATCATCGCTATGGGTGGCGGTGCCTTCAAACCACGTCCGCTGGAACTTGAAGGGGTTGAGGGCTATGAAAATATCCACTACCACGTTTCTAACATTCAGCAATACGCTGGTAAGAAAGTGACGATTCTTGGTGGGGGAGACTCGGCTGTGGATTGGGCTTTGGCTTTTGAAAAAATCGCACCAACTACCCTTGTTCACCGCAGAGATAATTTCCGTGCCTTGGAACACAGTGTTCAAGCCTTGCAAGAATCATCTGTAACCATCAAGACACCATTCGCCCCTGGCCAACTCCTTGGAAATGGAAAAACACTTGATAAACTTGAAATCACAAAAGTCAAATCTGATGAAACTGAAACCATTGACCTAGACCACCTCTTTGTCAACTATGGTTTCAAATCTTCTGTCGGTAACCTTAAAAACTGGGGGCTCGACCTCAACCGTCACAAGATTATCGTCAACAGCAAACAAGAATCCAGCCAAGCAGGTATCTATGCTATCGGTGACTGCTGCTACTATGACGGAAAAATTGATCTGATTGCGACAGGCCTCGGAGAAGCTCCAACTGCTGTCAACAACGCTATCAACTACATTGACCCTGAACAAAAAGTACAACCAAAACACTCTACCAGTTTATAAAAAAGAACCACGAGTCACATAGGATTCGTGGTTTTATAATTCATCGGCTTTTACAAATACCTTTACATCGTTTTACTATATCTTACAATACCTTTTAAAATAGCTATATTTTGAGCTTTTAAATAAATGTTTTTACATCATTTTACAGAGATTTACGACACTTTTGCCCCTTTTTTGCCCCCTGTTTTTTTAAAAAACTTCATCAAAACTCTTGACTTTCTCGGTATGCCGTGATATAATATAATCAAGATAAGGAAAGGGGGTGATGAAATTGAACAAAGAAGATTGGCTTAGGTTACTTGAAAAGGCAATAGACAATATTCCTGAAACGGTAACTGCTATCGCAAGTCTAGTGACCGCAATAACGGTCGCAAGGCAAAACAAAAAGCGTAAACCGAAATCCCGTCAAAGAAAAAGGTAAACGCTAAGAGGTTGGGGCGAAAGCCCCTCACACCTCTATTTTATCAAATGAAAAGAGGAAATGCAATGGTCAGCGCAATAGCTATTTTTATAATTGCAATCAATGTATATATTTATCTAAAAAACAAAAAGGACAAATAAGATGAGAAAAGTTATTCAAGAATTGCTAGACAGTTCGATGTCTACATCTACTATTTCGCAAGGTGCTGGAGTTCCATGGACTACTGTTTCTGATCTCAGAAAAGGAAAAACAAGCATGGACAAAATGGCACTTCTCACAGCGGAAAAACTTTATGAATTTGCTACAACTGATAAGCAGTGATTTCGGTCACTGTTTTTTATTTTTAACAAAACACCGTTTTTGACAATAATACACCACGATTTCCTCTCCATATTCTTCATGTAAACGCTTTTTTGAACAATAGGATTGTGATTTTGCTTTCTAATCGTTCAAAATGTGTGTTTTTGTAAAATAAAAAAACCGCAAGCCTGAGCCTGCGGTTGGTGTAATCTATTTTGAAGCCTTTCTATTTAGTCGTAATCAAGCCGTCTGGCTCAACTGTGAACTCTGGCTTGTCTGCCATTGTTCCGTCTGCATTGAGGTAGTACCATCCTGTTCCGTCTGCGGACTGGATAAAGGCATTTGATACCATGGCACCTTCTTTACCGTCAAGATAATACCAAGTCTCCTTGTACTTGACCCATCCTGTCTTCATAGCGCCCTCTACGTCGAAATAATACCACTTCTCAGCGATTTTCTTCCAGCCTGTCGCCATTTCGCCTGAGTTATCAAACCAGTACCAGTTGCCGTCTGTGTGCTTCTTCCAGCGGTCTGCAAGCATGTAGCCTGAGCCGTCGAAGTAATACCAGGTTCCATTGATTTTCTCAAAC
Organism: Streptococcus sp. 3613; assembly: GCF_013277375.1. Classification (NCBI taxonomy): domain Bacteria; kingdom Bacillati; phylum Bacillota; class Bacilli; order Lactobacillales; family Streptococcaceae; genus Streptococcus; species Streptococcus sp. 3613. Next base: position 22 of record NZ_VMMV01000064.1, on the reverse strand, counting down.
TTATCTTTTGGATAAGAGCCGT
>NZ_VMMV01000063.1:0-7410 GCF_013277375.1 Streptococcus sp. 3613 | reverse complement strand
GAACAAGTGTGGAAAGAGAAAGGCATCACGTGTGTAGGAAGAACCTAACTCCTTTGTATAAGCCTGAAATAAGGCATCAATTGTAACAAATTCTCCTGCCTCTGCAGCCTTCAAATGACGGGCAAGAAAGGCTTTCTCTTCCTCAATTGTCATATATGCATGGTTACGACCACCACGTATTTCTTGAAGGAGAGAGTCGAGTCCGAACTCCTCATATTTTTTTACAGTTGGCCAAATCGTTGTTTGATTACAGTCTAAAAGCTCTATAATCTCTTTATAAGATTTACCCATCAGACGAAATAGAACGATTTGAAGGCGTTTATGATATTTAGCTGTACTAGAGTCTTTTAAAAGTGTTTTGATAGCTTGGATTTCTTCTTTAGTTGATTTCATATTACTATTGTATAATGCTTTTTTATTTTAGTCTAGTCTAACAATTCATACCTTTGTATCTCTTTTGTTGTTTCTTCTTTTTTATCATTATCAACCCCAACAGTCACAAAGTTTACTCCAATAAATATAACCATGTAAAACAATACCAAGGCAAAGCCCAAACCCTTTAATAACTTCATTTTCTTTTCTCTACTTTCTTTTTTGTGTTAGTCTTTTTAGTTTATCTTAATTATATATACTCTTAAAACCCAAGGGGTAAAAATCCCCCCTTACAATCCTACCATTTCATCAAGCCAGCTAGAGAAATTGTCTTCCTTTGTATCTTCCTCATTCCATTCAAAATCTTCCAAGTATGTTCTATTAGTGATTAGTTTGACACGTTTGTTTTGGTATTGGGGATCTAAATAGAATAGGGGGTCTCTTCACTATACAAGTTAGCGAGGACCCGAACTCTTTTCCTATACTCTACTCGTTTTATTGGACCACTTTTTGAGACAATTCTAGTGTATATGTTTTATACAATTGATGGCAAGTTTGATTCTCTCCTATTTTAATCAAGGAAACACAAGGTAAGACAAGTCCTGACCAGATAGACTCTAGTATTTCCTCACGATTTGAATGTTCTTCTAACTTGGCAACAATCTGAGGAGCCATCTTATAGTAGGATTCAATTTCCTCCTGACCACCATCTTTAAAAGCTAGATAAGAATCCCTGAATTTTCGCAAAGTCATCAATTCATCACAGTCATCTGCCAATCCCTTGTAAGTTACAGCTGCTTCTGTCAAATAACAACCTCTTTGTTCAATCTGATAGTAAGCATCTGGTTCACCAAAAAATCCAGTTCTAGAGTGCACATATCTCTCTGCATCACTCCTACGTTGAAAAACAGCTACTTCTCTTCCCTTACGATATACAATAAATTCCATTTCTTTTACCTCCCTATCTTACAATATTTAATAATTCCTCATAACTTGAAACCACATCATAGATGTGCTGATCATTAATCAATCCAGCTTGAGCTAACGCTTTAAAATGAGCACGCGCACAGGAAATTTTTGCTTGCTCAGCTTGTTTTAATTGAAGACTAGACATAGAGCCTTTTGTTTCTGCAACAAAATAGATATGCTTGACACTACCTTCACGGAAGGCGATTGCCCAGTCAGGGTTATAGTTTCCAAGTGGAGTCGCAATACTGAACTTCCCTGGTAACTTCACATAAACACGAACATCCTCGTATTGTTCCAAAGATTCTTTAAACGTCTTCTCCGTATTTGAATCAACTTTTACAAAATTGTAAATCCCTTTTTTGGATTCAAGTAAGTGATCATCTGATCTGTTAGCAGTTTCAGGATTGTCATAAAACAAGTCCATATCATACTCTTCATTTAACACATTATACTGAATATGCTTGATAATTTGACTTGCTTTTTGTTCATTAATAAGCTTTGAAACCTTAAGAATAAACTCTTCTGGATTTTGTTTAAACTTGTCAAATTGGTAGACATAGATTTTACTTAATATTTCCGCAACCAATTTACGAGTTAAACCAGTCTGCTCAGCAATCTCCCCTAGCAAATCATATTTGGTCATAATCTGCGAATCCGTTAGATATTCTTGTTGGCGATCATTTTCAGCTACCGTAAAGTTCAGTCCCTCTTCTTTACTCATATCTGCTGCACTTGCTTGAGTTATTTGGAAACTTGGTTTGCTAACGACTAATTTCTCATTGATATAGTCAACCGAATGTTTTACCAATTCCGCATCATCAAATTCTACTTGATAGCTGGTCTTTCGATTGATTTGCTTCCAGAGATTTAAGAATTCTTTTCGAGCAATATTTTCTTGATTGACCTCATTTGAGAACTGAATGACTGAATGATTGGCATTTTCAATTTCATACTGTCCAACATGATAAACGCTCTCCAATATCTCTACCAGCTTATCCTCATAACCTGCTAGTGTTTCAGACAGTTGTAACTGATGATTTTCTTTTGCAGTAAAATATTCTGTAGTTAATTGCCCTTCACGGTCTATATAGCCTTGTCGGATCAAATCAAAGTGAATCGAATCTGCTTGTTCCTTGGTAATACGTCTTGTTTGTCCTTCTTGATTGGTTAGAACTTTATTCGCAAAAAGACTAACATCCACTTTTGCAGGACGATCTGCTAAGAGTTCTTTGATTTCTTCTTGTAGACTTCGAGCAAATTGATCATAACTTTCATTTGCAATTACTGTCAGTTTATTGATTTCATGAACATCATTTCCTAAGAGTTCAAAATCCTGACGAATTCCGTTTTGGTCAACTGCCAAACGCATACCACGACCGATTTCTTGACGTTTACGGGTTTCTGCTGAAGATTGCTTCAGCGTACAGATTTGAAAGACATTAGGATTATCCCATCCCTCTTTTAGAGCTGAGTGAGAAAATAGGAAACGAACTGGCTCTTCAAAGCTCAACAAACGCTCCTTGTCCTTCATAATCAAGTCATAGGCATCGGTGTCATTTGAAAGATTACTTTTCTTTTCACTGGCAGATTTATAATCTACGAAAATGGTCTTATCTGACTTCTTCACTTTATCTACCGAAAAGTAACCAGCATGAACTGAATTTCCCTCAAGATTAGCCTCCAAATATCTACGATAAGGAGTTGGTTCCTGTGTTCGGATAAACTGGTTTACTTGATTTCGATATTCTTCTTCAAAAATCTGAGCGTATTCACCATTATAGGCATCATTATGTTCATCATATTGTTTATACTTGGCCACTTCATCGATGAAAAATAGGGATAATACTTTAATTCTTCGATTGTACAGTTTACTTTCTTTTTCGAGATGACTTTTTATAGTTTCTCGGATTTGAATTCTTCTGATGCTCGACTCATCCACTTCCCCTATCACTTCACCAACATGAAGTTCTTGCGTCACGCCAACTTGAAGTTTGTTCTCCCTTGCATCAAAGTGACTAAGGGTCATTCCTTTATAAGCAGATAAATTCCCTGATTCAGCGTATAAATCAAAGGGTTCTTCCACTACCTTCAATTTCCTTTTGACACCTGACTGCGTTTTTACTTCAAACTCAATTTTTGCTTTGGGTGCTCCTGTTTTTTGTGGAATGATTTCTTGTAGATAAAGATAGCCTTGTGTCCCGGTCGTCCCAGTTTGCTCAATAGCCTTAACCGCAATCTTTTTCACTAATTTTTGATTGTAAGCATCCATGGCATCCAATCTATAAACCATATCATGCTTTTCCTTGTGTGTAGCCGAATAGCGTAGCGTAAACAATGGCTTAAAATCTTTTAGTCTTTCCTTTGTCTGTTTCCCTTCAACAGATTGAGGCTCATCAATAATCATAATCGGATTCATAGCTGCCAATACATCAATCGGACGACGCCAACGGAAACTTTCCTGCTCAGAATGAATCCGTCGCGCATCTTTCCCTTTCGCATTAAAAGCTTGAGAGTTGATGACCATAATTTGAAGGTCTGACGAATTGGCAAAACTATCCAAATCACCTAAACGTGAAGAATCGTAGACAAAATAGCGTGGTTGTTTGCCATACTCCATCTGAAAGTGGCTTGACATGATCTGTAGAGATTTGAGAACTCCTTCACGAATGGCTACACTTGGAACGACAATGACAAATTTAAGCCAGCCATAGCGTTTATTCAACTCCATAATTGTACGGATATAAGTGTAGGTCTTCCCTGTTCCCGTCTCCATCTCTATGGAAAAATTATAAGCTTCTCGTCCAGCAATCATATCAATCGATAGTTTATCAGAAGGACGCAAACCATAGCGAGTTTGCATAGTATGAACATTTTCTCGTATACTTGCTTGACTCAATTGAATCGGTGCATTTCGATAAGCATCTAAAACCAAATCTACCTCATCTGACTTGAGACGACCTGGATCCGCCATATACCGAACTCCAGTATGTTTAGCTTGTCCTTGAAATAAATCCGCAATGGCACTAACCGCATCCAACTGGAATTGTTGTTTTTTAAATTGTAGTTTCATAATTTATTTTCTTCTTTATAATTTATTACTTTTAAGATAAAACCAAATACCAGATAAGAACTAATGGAATCAATAAATATTGAAACCAAATAATGATTTTATTCCAACTAAAATCATGTCTCTTGATAAATTTCTCAATATAAATAAAGGCATTTTTCAGCCAACACTTTTTCTTATCATCTTCACTTGTCTCATCTATTACTTTAGATTCCTTATCAGATTGCGAATCTCCTTGACCATATTTTCTCACCTGATACTTTTTAGCACACTTGTGATCATAATATGAATGATTTTCATTTCCCCGTAAACTAATTTGATACCTTGACATTATCTGTTGATACTTATTAATTTTTTCATCATCACTAAGTTATTTTTGGAAAATAATTGATTTTAATTCAAGTAAAAAGTCTTCTAATTCTAACTGATGATAGTGTAGTTTCAAAGCTCTCTCATTATAATTCAACTTTACAACAAAATTCTGGACAAGTAAAGAGTATATGGAAAACAAAGCAGATAAAGCTAATCTATCTTTATTTTCAGGTTTTATTAACGAATACACTAATAAACCCGTTGACATTATACTCATTGCTAAAAAGATCAATTCCCATTTTTCAGCATATTCGTACAATCTTTTACTCGTATTAATCCTAGCTGAACGCACAATATCTATCGAATTGCATTTTAAGTTAATCTCATAGTCTATATCTCTATCTTTAAAATCAAGAATTTCGCTCACATTACACCACCTTCACTTTCGTATGTGGTGACAATTCTTTGAAGATTTCACTTACGTTAATCTTATCTGCTGAATTGGCAAATGAGCTATCACGGAAAACAGCACGGAGTGGTTGTGCTTGAGCGATGTGACGGATAACTTCTTCTGATATTTCATCTTCAAAACAAGCCATGAGTGAGCCTTGATCTACATCATAGATTTCTGCTCCTGCTACTTTCTCCAAATCAATGGTTAGTGACAGTTCCATACCCCATGTCAGCATCACTTGGAAAAGTAAGTCGAGGCCAGTACGTCCTTCCTTGATATTGGATACACTATCAAAGAGTTCTCCTTGAATAAATTGATCCGGTCTAGCTGAAACATCCTTAAAGTTAGAAGAATCTAACTTATAAGCTTTAAAACCAAAGTCCTGCTTGCCAACCAACTCTGGATGCTCCTCCTGAATCTTTGCAGCAGCACGACGAATCCGCTCCCGAGAAATCTGGTCAATAGTTTCATAACCTGCTTCTTTAGCAACAGACTTATCAGCTACTTCCTCATCCAACGTACACAGGATAAACTTACGATTTCCACCATCTTCAGCATTCAGTTGCATGACTGCATCAGCTGTAGTACCAGAACCACCGAAGAAGTCGAGAATTACAGAATCTTGCTTACTAGAATATTTAAGCAAGTCTTTTACAAATAGTACTGGTTTAGGAAAATCAAAAAACTTCTTATTTTCAAATACTTTATTAAGTTCAGGAGTTGCATTAAAATTTGAAAATTCTTTAGTAATATAGTCCAACGTTGTATAAGGATTTGAAGGAACTACAGGATTATCATTATTATCACGATATTCATAAGATTTAGCATATACTTTCCATCGTTCACCTTGTTTTTTAAAAACTAAATAATCATTTTCTAATCCCCATTTAACTTTTTCTTTAGACCATCTGAATATTTTACTTTTATCATGAAAACCTTCACCTGGCCAAATTTCAGTCCCATCTGGTGCAGTTATAGGATAATTCAGACTATCTGAGTATTGAAGGCTCCCCTTGTCTAATTGTGAGATATAGTATCTACCTCTAGAATTTATAAACTCGTCTTCTAAAGGATATAATTTTAATCGTTCCTTCTCACTTTTTTCTCTTCTATTGAGCGTCAAATTATCAAAGTTTTTGGAATACGTTAATAAGTATTCATGATAAACCGAAGCGGTAGTTGAGTCTTGTTTTCCTGAATTTATAGTTCTTCTAACAAAAGTTGCTACAAAATTCTCTTCCCCAAATATCTCATCACAAATAGCTTTCAGATTAGCTTGTTCATTATCATCAATAGAGATAAAGATAACACCTGAATCTTTGAGGAGATTTCTTGCTAAGCGCAGGCGTGGATACATCATATTGAGCCAGTCTGAGTGATAACGGGCCGAAGTTTTTTCATTTTTTGTAAGCCCAACTACCTGGCGCCCTTCTTCATCCAAAAGTTCCATCTCTTCCTTCAACTCTTCATCTGTTTTTTGGAACTTATCAGAATATACAAAGTCTTTCCCTGTATTATAGGGTGGATCGATATAAATCATATCGATTTTTCCTAGATAGGATTCTTGTAAGATTTTCAAGACTTCTAAATTATCTCCAGTAATAAAGACATTTTCACTGTTTTCAAAGTCAACACTTTCATCAAGATCTGGTCTTAGGGTTTTAGTAGTTGGTCGCCCAGCTTCTGCAATAGCTTCACGCTTTCCAACCCAAGTAAACTCATAGGATTCTCGACCATCCACAATTTCCTCTGATAAAAACTGTTTAAGCTTCTCAAAGTCAATCGCAGGACGTAATCTGCCGTATTCATCCCTCTTTTCCGTCAGAACTTCAGGAAAAAGTTGACCAATTTTTGAAATATTATCTGTAAAAACATCTTTTGAAGTGAGAGTTAATTTCTCAAGTCCAGACTTTTCACCTGCGTGCTGTGCTGTGCTGTGCTGTGCTGTGCTGTGCTGTGCTGTGCTGTGCTGTGCTGTGCTGTGCTGTGCTGTGCTGTGCTCATGGTAGTATCCTTTCTTAGCTTTGTCAAGCTTTTGTAATTTTAATTTTCTAACAAATTAAGTTGGCTTATCCTATCTTTGTAATGCTTCATTTTTAATACATTACAGCTTCATTTTATCAAAAATAAGGATTGAAATCAAAAGAGTTCTCTAATCTCAATTTCTGATTTTTCTTTATATTTATACTCTTCAAAAATCTCTTCAAACCACATCAACGTCGCCTTACCGTATATA